>DSAJ01000110.1 GCA_011372835.1 Methanomicrobia archaeon
GGCAGTGCCAGCACGTCCGATGTGGGCGATGAGCTCGTAAGAATAATAAATGCTGCCGACTGAGGGAGTAGCATGAAGATCACTATTAACAAAAAGGACAAGAGCAGGATGGGCGAGGTCGACTTCGAGAACCTCGGCTTCGGTACCGATTTTTCCGACCACATGTTCGTCATGGACTACGACGACGGCGAGTGGCATGACCCGCGCATCGTTCCTTTTGAAAACCTCTCCGTATCGCCTGCGATGATGACGCTCCACTACGCCCAGACGATTTTCGAGGGCTTGAAGGCGTATCGCACCGTCGACGGAGACATCAGCGTGTTTCGTCCCCACGAGCATGCCAGGCGGCTCAATGTCTCGGCCGAGCGGCTCTGCATCCCCGAGGTCGACACGCTCCTTTTCATGGACGCGCTAAAAAAGCTCCTTGAACTTGACAGGGAATGGGTGCCGAAGAAGAAGGGCGACTCGCTCTACATCCGGCCGTTCGTCTTCGCCACCGACGAGTACCTTGGCGTGGGCATATCGAAGAGCTACAAGTTCATGATTATCACGTCGCCGGTCTCGCTCTACTACAAGGAAGGCCTGAATCCGGTCTCACTCGTCACGTCAGGCGAGTATTCACGCGCATGCCCGGGCGGCACGGGATACGTCAAGGCGGGCGGAAACTATGCCGCGAGCCTCTATCCCGCAAAACTTGCAAAGGACGCCGGCTACACGCAGGTCCTCTGGCTTGACGGCCTCGAGCACCGCTATGTGGAGGAAGTGGGTACGATGAACATCTTCTTCTACTTCAACGACGAGCTCGTCACGCCCCCATTGAGCGGCACGATCCTTGGCGGCATCACGCGCGACAGCGTTATTGACCTTGCACGTGAGTGGGGCGTCACCGTCAACGTGCGGCGCATCACCATCGACGAGGTGCTAGAGCGTGCTGAGAAAGGAGAGCTCAAAGAGGCGTTCGGTACGGGCACCGCTGCCATCATCTCTCCCGTGGGAAAGATAGCACACGGCGAGAAGGAGGTCATCGTCAACGACTACGAGACGGGCGAGCTCTCACACCAGCTTTACGACCGTCTGAGCAAGATCCGCTACGGCGAGATGGAAGACCCGTATGACTGGTGCCTCAGGCTCTGATACTTTTTTAACCTTTTTCTTCCCTTTTTACCACTTTATTCATTAAGATATTCATAAAGCGGCAGGAACACGATCACCGAAAGCCCGATAATGAGATATATCTGGAGCATCGTGTGCCCGCTCGCATAGAAGTAGAGCGAGTAGAGCTCATTTCTCATGAAGACCAGACACAACGCCATGATCACACCCACATATGCGAATGGCACCACGAACCGTTTCTTCGAACTGTATGAGCGCATGCCCCCGACCTCTGAAGTGCTCGTATGGACCCTGCTCACGGCGACCATGACGGGCAGCAACAAGAAGACGCCTGTGAAAAGCGCCGTAAGCGAGTAGAGGTTCGTGATCGAAGTGGAATAGACGCCGACTGACGCAAGCACGATGATCGTGACGCTTGCCACGGTCGATGACTCCCTGATGCTTGCAATGATGGAGAGCGTCGCCAGGGCACCCCCTGCCGCCACGTACTCGGTAGGAGGGCCGATGAGGAGCAGCACCGCCATGAGATATACGGATATCACAACGCCTGAGAGCTTCATCGCATCCACCTCTTCATCTGCGGGTAGAGGATCTCTATCGTGTCCTCAGGCGTCTCCTCGATGACGTTGACACCCGTTCTGGAGAGCGTGCGCAGTCGTCGTGTGCGCGTAAGGTAGGCGGTATACCACCGCTCGGCCACGTCAACATCAAGCTCAGAGAGGTCGACGGCATACCATGGCGTATAGGGCGCTATGAGCGTGACCGTGTGATTGTTGCGCCGCGCAAAGCGAAGCGATGAGAGGAGTTGTGTCACGTTCGACTCGACGTCTGATATCACGACCAGGTGTACATCGCCCTCCTCGGCGGAGATCGAGCGTACCGTCTCGAAGATGCCGCTTGAGGAGATCGTGGACGAGACGCGGCGCTTGGCGCCCGAGAGGAACGGTATGACGGATGAGAGAAACGATGCGCTCTGTTCGTCATTTGGCGCCTCATACGAGAGATCGGCCGGCACGGCGGATGCAGGCAGCAGCGCGGGAAGGGACGAGAGGGCCTCGAGGATATGGTTGTACTGCCGCTTTGCCTTTCCCGCCCTGACAAGCGAGCTCAGCGCATACTCCTCGCACGCGACGAATCCGACGCTGTTCTCGTGCGACAGGAGGATGCGTGAGAGCTGCATGGAGAGAATGATGCCGTGATGGAGCTTGGTCTGCTCCCCGTAGGCGCGGCGCATCGAGTGTGATATGTCAAGGATGATATAGAACGTCCCCGACTCCTCCTCCTCGAGGAGCTTGGTAAGGAGCGTTTGCGTGCGAGATGACGTCTTCCAGTCGATCGATGAGGGTCTGTCGCCGTACATATGCTCGCGCAGGCCGTGGAATTCGTCGCCGTCGACGTGCAGGTCTGACTCCTCGCCCGCCTCCTCGCGAAACGTTCGGGATGCGAGCTTCTCTGCCGCCTTGATGCGCTCGGGCGACTCGCGCACATGGACGGTGGTGCGACACTCGACGTCCTCGTGGCGCTCGAACATGCCGCGCTTGTCCCGCAGCGTGACGTGAACGTAGGGGAAGGTGAGGCTTTGCTGTGAGTCGGCGGCACACGTGTAGCCGAACGCGAGGCGTGCATACGCGGGCATCATGCGCCCCATCGTGTGCTCCCCCTCGACGATGGTGCAGCCGGGGGGCACGTCGTCAGACACGTGAAGATGAACGGCATCGTGATTTGTGACCGCCACATCGACCGTCACGGGAAACGGATACGACGTATGGGCGTGGAGCTCGGCATCACGGATCGCCTCGATCTCGAGCGATCTGGTGGCAAAGGAAAACGAGGCGCGTGCATAGAGCACATATAGCATGATGAACGAACCGAGGAGACAAAGAGATAGCCGCCCGAGGAAGATGCACGCTACGTAGAGGAAGGCGGCAAGGAAAAATAGCGTCTTGGTCCTCGGTGTCGCACGCACGCGCTCTACTCCTTCAATGGTACGGACACCGATGACAGGAGGGTGTCGATGACCTTGGTCATCGAGACGTCCTCTGTAGACGTCTCGGGCGAGGGGACGAGTCGGTGCGGCAGTGCGCGCCATGCAACATACTGCACGTCGTCGGGGATCACGTAGCTGCGCCCCTCAAGGCACGCCTTGGCCTTGGAGGCGTTGAGAAGGTGCACGCCGGCACGGGGCGAGGCGCCGATAGAAAGCAGCGGCGAGTTGCGCGTCGCCTTCAGTATCCCGTGGATGTATGTAAGGATGTCGTCGTCGACGTAAACATCGTTGAACGCCTCAAAGAGCTCGGACGTGTCGATGACGTTGAGCTTGTTCATGCGCTCAATCGGTTCGCTCGCCTTGAGCCGAAGCACATCGAGCTCCTGTTCATCGTCAACGTAGCCCATGATGAGCTTGAAGGTGAATCGGTCTGCCTGTGCGATGGGGATCGCATAGACGCCCTCTGTCTCGAGCGGATTGACCGTAGCGATGACCATGAACGGTGATGGTATGGGAAACGTCGTTCCCTCGATCGTCACCTGCTTTTCCTGCATGGCCTCGAGGAACGCAGACTGTGCCTTGGGCGTTCCGCGATTGATCTCGTCGGCCAGGAGGAGGTTGGTGAAGATCGGGCCCCTTCGCACCTCGAACACGACGTCCTTTTGATTGAAGTAGTAATGGCCCGTCACGTCCTGGGGAAGCATGTCGGGGGTAAACTGTATCCTGTTGTATGAGATGCCAAGCACGTGGGTGAACGCCTTTGCAAGCGTCGTCTTCGCGATGCCGGGATATCCCTCAAGGATAATGTGTCCGCCGGCGAGCATCACGGTGAGTAGATCGTCGATGACGTCGTCATAGCCAACCACCACCTTGTCGATCTCGGCATGGATGGCCTCAACGACCGGCGGTCTCGACGATTCCGGGAAGTCCTCCATGGACTTTGGTTCGGTCTTGGCCGAGGATTCGGCCTCATTCGGCTCGTCGGAATACGAGGATTCCCTGAACGTGTGCGGACCCACGTAGTTTGAGTCGAGATATGCCACCGACTGCTCCTTGCGGCCGGCGGTCACGTCCTCGTCGATGTAGATGATCCTGTCGTGTTTCTGCTCAAACGTTGCGATCGTATCCTCCATCTCCTGCTGGATGCGAGCGATCTTATGGTGAATGTCACTTACTGCCTTCTTCTTCGTATCATCTGCCATGGGTGGTCACCTCGTCCTGAAGCGAGAAAAAAACGTGTAGAGCGCATTGATATCCCACTCGGGATGCCGCCTGTGAAGTTCCTCAACAAGTTCCTTTTTTGATAATCCTTTTTCAACCTTTTCCTGAACGCCAAATATTCGCGTTGTGGCGCTTCGTAGTGCGCCCCCCACGAGAGCGGGAATGCGAAGTTCGTACAATACTATGAACGCGAGCAATGCGATGACGGCCGCCTGGAACAGGCGCTCGCTTGTCGTTGCGATGACGACGTCGACGACGCGAAACGCCTCGTCCTTGGAAAAGTGTGCCTCGTCGACATAAAGCGACCGTACCGTGTCGCCCTCCGCCCGCGCCAGGAGCTCGAAGGCGAAACGCTCGTTGTCGTAGCGCCCAACCATGTCGTTGATGAAGATGCTCGGGTCGGAGACGAGATAGAGCATGCCATCGCCCACGGACACCTGCGAGACGATCGTGCGCGTGCCTGCCGACTCGTTCTCGTCAAGGACGCCGTTCTCGTTCACATCGTGGAATGCGAGGGGCGATGACGTGATGAGCGGGTCAGTGGCGTTGATGATCGATGACGGATGGTTGAGAAGCAGCGTCATGTCGCCAAGCGTTCCCTGGTACGTTACAGGGAACGTGCCCGCCTTCTCGAATGACAGGTCGACGAGCAGCTCGCCCGAGAAGCGCTCGCTCACGCCAAGGTGCGAGAGGACCTCGTTCCCGTTCCCGAAGTCGTCGGCCAGGATGACCACACCTCCGTTTCTCACGAACGAATCGAGATAGGAAAGCTCATCATCCATATATCCTTTCGACGGTCCCAGCATGAGCAGCATCGAGCACGAGGGCTCAACGTCGAGCTTCGTGAGCGATGTGAGCACGGCGTTCATGTAGACATCATCAGAGGGTGTGAGCGGACGAGATATGGCATGCTCTGCGGCATAGGTGCCATAAAATGACGACGTGCCGTTCCATTCGGTGTTGAACACGCTGTAGTCTGCCTCACGCGAGAGCATGGGGATGACAAGCGGCACGAAGATGAGTATGAACGCGATGCCAAGAACGATGGCATAGACATAGAATCGTCTCATCGAAGGGGACATCATCGAGAGTCACCTCCGAATCTCGCTGCGATGCGGTGCAATGCATTGAAGAACCGCGACGTACGGTCTGAGTCGACGGGCATGTTCGAATACCTCGAGACCTCGAACGTATGTGTTATCGTCGGCGACTCATCGCGTGTAAGGGGAATTTGTCTAAGCCTGCGGTCGATGTCGCGATGTGTCATCTTGCGGTCAAGCGTCACGATGCCCTGGCGCTCAATGAAGTCGATGAAGGCCCCATACCCCGCAACGACGGCCTCGCGCAGCCCCCCAAGCTGTTCGAGAAGCGACAACTCCTGCTCGAATGTCTGCTCTTTTTCGGTCTGGACCGGGGACCCTTCATCCTCACCTTGCGGCTGTTGGGATACTGGCGCATGACTCCGCCTTCGACGAATACCCACGGCAAGGGCAGAAACTACCATGATAGCAAGGACCACCGAGATGACGTAGATGAGATTTTCCCTCAAATATTCCAGCGTGGCACCAAACCGCGCGGGCACGGAGAGGTCGAACAACGGCGGTGCGGAGCGGATGTAGAAGACGAGGTCGGACGAGCGTGAGGGGGCATACGCGCTGTCGGGAGGGGGAGCATACTCGGCGAAAGCTTGCACCTTCATGCCCTCCCCGAACGGAAGCTCCACGACATGTTCGTACGTGCCGTCACCGCTCGAGGTGAGATCATAGGTCGCATCGTTCACGTGAAGCGTCAGCGGTTGTGTTGCGATGCCCGACCAAAACGCATCGCGCAGCCTGCCGCGAAACGTGATCGAGACCGTATCACCATCGATCTCGTATGCCCTCTGAAGAGAGAGGGACGTGTCAATGCGCAGATCGACGATTACGGTATCGGTGCGGTACTCCACCCCGTCATGGGACGTTATGGCATGAAACGATAGCCTGTTTCGCTCGAGGTTTGAGGGCACCTTGTAGTCGAGCGAGAACGCCCCCCGGTCGTTTGTTGCGACCGTCTCGATGAGTGAATCGTTCTCGTAGAGTGATACGGGATGCGTCGTCACGGGCTCTCCCTTGACGTAAAACATTCCCCTCATGCTCAGCGTACTGTCATGAGCGGACGTCGGGCCGTAGACGCGCAGCACGAAGAACGTGAAGTCGGACTCCGCAATCTCCCGAAACGCCTCGTAGCGCTCCTCGTAAGACGCCATGAGCCCCTCGAACGTATCAAGGGAGCTCTCGAGGCGGGACGTGTCAACGCCAAGCGAGCCAAGCTTCTGCACGGAGACTCTCATCTCGTCGATGAACCCCTCGATGAGGGAGAGTGCCTCGCGGGTCTCGACGAGCGCGTCAGGATGTGCGAGAGGGTCCTCTGCCGATTCCAGGAGTTCGAGATTCGTTGCTGCCGTTTGCTGCAAACCTGCCGTCTCCTGCAGGGATGACGAGATGGCGCTGCTTGCAGAGAAGTATGTCGAGAGGGGAAGTGTGAGCGACGCTGAGCTGATGCCCCGGGAGGTCGTGGTGACAGGCGAGA
>DSAJ01000096.1 GCA_011372835.1 Methanomicrobia archaeon
CTCTAAAGGGTCAGCGAGCGGTGACGCTGCATGAACGATGACGTCAAGAGGCTTTCCGGAAAGCACGTGGTGCTCTGCATAACGGGCAGCATCGCAGCCATCGAGACGGTCAAGCTCGCACGGGAGCTGCAACGCCAGGGCGCAATCGTGACGGCGGTGATGAGCGAGGCGGCAACGAGGATCGTGCACACCGACGCACTCGAGTTCGCCACAGGGAGACCTGTTGTCACGTCCATAACGGGCAAGGTCGAGCACGTGACGATGGGGGGCAACAGGGAGGGTCATGCCGACCTCGTCCTCGTGTGTCCCGCAACGCTCAACACGCTTTCAAAGATAGAACACGGGGTCGCCGACACGCCCCCCGCGCTCGTCGTCGTCACAGCGCTATCGCACCTGCCCGTCATGGTGGTGCCAGCGATGCATGAGACGATGTACCGACACCCCCGATATGAAGCGATGATCGAGACGCTGCGTGGATGGGGCATTGCCATCGTTGACCCCCGGGTCTTGGAGCACAAGGCCAAGCTTCCCTCGATCGAGGAGATAACATACCATGTGAAAAGGGCGCTATTGCCAAAGGACATGACCGGAGTGCGCGCACTCGTGGCGGCGGGACCAACGATAGAAGAGATCGACGACGTACGGTTCATCACCAACAGGAGCTCGGGGAAGATGGGCATTGCCATCGCAGAGGAACTCGAGCTGCGCGGAGCGGATGTTCGTCTCGTGCTGGGCAGGACGAGCGAGGAGACGTTCGTGAGCGATGTCGTGAAGCGGGAGGACTACGAGAACATGAAAAACGAGGTGATCCGGGACGCGTCGCGAGACCTCTACGTGCTCGCCGTCGCTGCCTCAGACTTCTCTGTGCAAAAATGTGAAGGCAAGATATCGTCCTCGAAGGGATTTTCGCTCTCACTCGAACCCAACGAGAAGATCGTCGATGCTCTCGCAGAAAAGACCGAAGGGAAGATCGTATGCTTCAAGGCCGAGCATGGCGTTGAAGAAGGGGGGCTGGTCTCGCGAGCGAAACGGGCGCTGCAAAGGGGGGGTTGTTCGATGGTCGTCGCAAACGACGTGGGGCGCGAGGGGCGCGGCTTTGAGGGCGACACGAACGAGGTCTATGTCGTAAAAGGAAATGGCGAGGTCATACATCTTTCGCTCACCTCGAAACGCAGGATCGCCAAGGAGCTTGTCGACATCCTTGCGCGCCATCAGGGCTTGTAGGCCAGCTGTGCGACCTCGATGCCCTTCTCACCGATGCCCTTGATGTTCTCAAGGACATTTCGCAGATGAATGGCATGTGCGGAGGAGAGTACGTGCTCATCGAGCCGATCCTTGATTGCATAGAATTCATCCTTTTTCCTGAGCACGCATCCGCCGCATTCCTTGTCGGTCTCGAGGAAGGCACGCAGAGCATTTTTCGTGATCTCCTCGGCAAGCGTGCTGAAATCCTGGATGCGGCCGATGAGCGCCCCGTCATCGAGCGGGGCAAGCTGGAGCACGACCTTCGCGATGGCCGCGGCGTGGTCGCCTATCTCCTCGATGGCCTTTGACACTACGCGAATGTCCATGCTCTCAAGGCTGTTGACACCGATGCTGTCTGCCACCCTCGTATCCTGGAGCGCGGTGCGAAGCTGCCTCACCGTGAAAAAGTAGAGCTTGTTGACCTCCGAGTCGCGGCGTATCACATCGCGTGCGAGCTCGATGTCGTGATTGACCATTGCCGAGACGGCGTCGCTGTGCATGAGCGATGCGAGGAAGAACTCTCGGCGCAGCGTCTTGAATGTGTTGAGCTGAGCAGGGTTGAGCAGGTCTGTGATGACGATCTTGTCTTCTGACTCCTCTATGATGTCGTATCCCAGGAGCTCGCCGATGGTGTCCTTGATGACCGTGCGCTCCGAGCTCGATATGGGTCCCTTGATGATCACGTGGTTGTAGCCGTACGTGTAACGGGCGATGAGCTCCTTGGAAACATAGTCGGTAACACCGATCGTTGCCGTCCTGTCGTGTGTTTCGTTGAAACGGGGGGTTATATATAGACCGTTTTCCATCTCTACGATGCCAAACTTGTCCCCTTTCTCTATACCATACTTTTCAAGCCATTTCTTTGGCAGGGAGAGCACGAAAGTACCCTTTCCGCTGTACTGGAGCTTCCTGATCTCCATCGTCACATCCTCAAAGACCCTTCCTATTCACATGAATAACATTCTAGCGCTTGGCTAAGTATCGATAGTGCGATACTATTAAATAGGTTTCTGAATATAAAGGATGACACACGCTCATAGGAGGGATGTAATGAAGAAATCACTGTTAATTGCGATTATGTTGATTGTTGGGATGGTGGCTGCAATGCCGATGGCCATTACCGGTAATAGTACTATGCCATCCATTCCGGTAGTTCCGACTGGTCCATCGTGCCCAGGCCACGCCATATATACCCCAGCATCAAACATGCCACTCTACGTGACCGCGCTCCATGACGTCAACGCGCTCCTCGACGAGGTCCACGCCCAGATGGCGGACATGGAGGACACGAGCGAGTGGGAGGAACAGCTCGGAGCCATCAACGACAAGATCGCAGAGGCGGCAGAGGGTTCCAACTACGTGAACAAGAAGGACCATCTGATGGAAGCCAAGGCGATGCTCGAAGCGCTCTTGAGCGAATAAGATTACCGTGCATGCGTATCCCCTCACGGGGATGCTCTTCTTTATTTCTTACGATTCCACCAGCGACAGCCAGGTTCTGATTTGTTAAATAAGAAGGAGAGGGAAAAAGAATTATGTTCAGAAAGGAGGTATAAAGGAACTTTTCCCCTCTAGATATATTGTATGTCGCCTTCTTTGAGATAAATAGTACGATTTGCGATGTTTAGTGCATGGTCTGCGACACGCTCGAGATGGCGCGCCACGAGCATGAGGCTAAACGCCTGAGAGATGTTTTTTGGATTCTCGAGGATGTAGGTCGTCAGCAGCCTGAAGGTGCGGTCATAGAGCGAGTCGACCTCGTCGTCGAGGGGATGGACCTGTCGCGCCATGTCAGCATCCTCCGTCTCGAACGACTCGAGGCTTATCTGGATCATGTTGAGCGCGATCTCGTTCATGCGGGGGATGTTGATGAGCTTGGTGATGTATTCCTCGTCCTTGTGCCTGAGCGTGATCTCAGCGATGTCCTTCGCATAGTCGCCCAGGCGCTCGATGTCCGTTGCGTTCTTCAATGCAGTAAGCAGCAATCGGAGGTCGCCGGCGACCGGCGCCTGCATGGCTATCGTGCGCATGATCTTCTTCTCGATGTTGACATATTCCCGGTCGATCTGCTTGTCGCTGGCAATTACTTTTTTCGCAAGCTCCACGTCCTGGTCCTTGAGCGACTGCACCGACTGGCCGATGAGCTCCTCTGAGAGCGACCCCATCGACAAGAGGCGTCTTTTTATCTCCGCGAGCTGTTGCTCGAACTTGTTACGCGTCATATGATCACCTATCCGAACTTGCCTGTGATATACCTCTCGGTCTCGGGATTGTCTGGATTCGTAAATATCTTTTTCGTCTTGTTGAACTCCTTGAGCTCACCAAGGTAGAAGTACCCCGTATAGTCGCTGATGCGTGCCGCCTGCTGCATGTTGTGCGTCACGATGACGATGGTGTAGTGGCGCTTGAGCTCATTGATGAGATCCTCGATCTTCCCCGTCGATATGGGGTCGAGCGCGGAGCACGGCTCATCGAAGAGTATTACGTCCGGCTCCACGGCGAGGCAGCGTGCGATGCAGAGCCGCTGCTGCTGACCCCCTGAGAGGTCCATGGCATTTTGCCCCAGTATGTCCTTGACCTCTGACCACAGGGCCGCGTCCTTGAGCTTTTCCTCCACGAGCTCGTCAAGCCCCTTCTTCTTCCCGTGCAGCTTGGGGCCATACGTGATGTTTTCATGAATGCTCATCGGGAAGGGATTTGGTTTCTGGAACACCATGCCGACACGTTTTCGAAGATTGACGACGTCGATGTCCTTGTCGTAGATGTTCTTGTCGTCCAGGAGGACTCGTCCCTCGACATGTACGTTGCTGATGAGGTCGTTCATCCTGTTGAGGCACCTGATCAGCGTCGACTTGCCGCATCCCGAGGGGCCGATGAACGCCGTGACCTTGTGCTTGTACACCTTCATGTTGATGTCCTTGAGCGCATGGAACGAGCCATACCATAAGTTGAGATCGTGTACTTCCATCTTTACCATTTGTTTCACCGTCGCAATGCCTTCTTCTTCCGTATGAGCGACACGAGCAAGTTGAACACGAGCACCATCACGATGAGCACGAGGGCCGTGCCGAACGCATTCTGCATCGATATACCCTCGGACGTGAGCGTATAAAGATGTGCTGGGAGGGCCATCGTCGGTTGCATGATCGACCCCGGTAGAACGGGGTTGAGGATGGCGGCGGTGAAGATGATGGGTGCCGTTTCACCTGCCGCGCGCCCCAACCCCAGGATGATGCCTGTGACTATGCCCGATATCGACTGTGGGAGCACCACGTGCCATATCGTCTGTAATTTCGTCGCGCCGAGCGCATAGCTTCCCTCCTTGTCCCAGCGCGGCACGGCGCGTATTGCCTCCTCGGCGGTCCGAAACACGGTCGGCAGTATCATGAACGCCAGCGTGAGGCCGCCCGAGAGTATGCTGATGCCAAATCCCATGTAGTAGACAAGGAACGCAAAGCCGAAGAGACCGAATATGATCGACGGCACACCGTTAAGCGTGTCGGCGCCGAACCGTATGAATCGGGTGAACTTGCTCTCCTTAGAGAACTCGGTGAGGAAAAGCGCCCCACCCACGCCTATGGGCGTGGCCACGAGCACCGCAAGCCCCGCCAGGTATATCGTGCCCACGATGGCAGGGAATATGCCTCCCAGCCGCCCGGACCGCCTCGGCGCTTCCGTGAGGAACTCCCAACTTATCGCCGGGGCGCCCTTGTAGACTATGAATCCTATGATGATGACCAGGAATGAGATGGTGATGAGGGCAGAAGCCCACAACACGCCCTTCATGATCGTTTGCTTCGTATACCTATCCACGCTTCAACCCCCTTCCGAGCCATACGTTCGATACGATGTTGAGCACCATTACGATGAGGAAGAGCAGGATGCCCAATGCGAATATGGAGTAGTAGTGCGGCGAACCGACCGCCGCCTCGCCCATCTCGAGCAGTATTGTCGATGTGAGCGGTTCCCCGGAGTCGAAAAAGCTCGTTGGGAGCTTCTCGACGTTGCCCACGACGAGCACGACGGCCATCGTCTCGCCGATGGCGCGCCCTACGCCAAGGATGATCGATGCCAATATCCCCGAGCTTGCCGAAGGCACGATGATGCGGGCGATCGACTCCCAGTGCGTGGCGCCAAGCGCGAGCGAGCCCTCCTTATAGGCGCGGGGCACCTGACGCAGCGAATCCTCAGAGATCGATATGATCGTGGGCAGGATCATGATGGCGAGTATGATCGATCCGGCAAGGATCGACTCCCCCGTGGGTTGGTCGAGCGTGATCCTGATGTACTTGACGATCACGATGAGACCGAAGAGACCGTAGATGACCGACGGTATGCCTGCCAAGAGCTCGATGGCAGGCTTGACGACCTCGCGTACGCGCTGGGGCGAAAGCTCTGCCAAGAATATCGCGGTGAGCAGCCCGACGGGAACGGCTATGATGATGGCACCCACCGTAACGAACAGCGAGCTGACGATAAACGCGGCCGCCCCGAACGTTTCCTTGGACGGATTCCATTCCCTTCCAAGGACGAAGTCGATGACATTCGTGTATGAGAAGGCCTCAAGGCCCTCCCTGAAGAGGAATATGATAATCAGGAAAATGATGATGATCGAGAAGATGGCGCAGATCCCAAGGATGCCCTTGACCATGTCCTCGCTCAATCTTCGTACCATGAGTGTCCACCACGAAAATCAAATAATAAAAAAGGATTTATCAGAGCTTGATAAATCCTTCCTCTGCGACGAGCTCCTGGCCTTCCTCACTCAGGATGAAGTCAAGGAACTCCTTCACGAGCCCTTCCGGTTCGCCGTTCGTGATCATGTAGAGCAGACGAGAGATTGGATAGCTGCCGTTTGCAACATTTTCCTCTGTGGGCACGACACCGTCGACCTTGACTGATTGAATCGAATCATCGATGTAACCGATGCCGATGTAACCGATGGCCTGGGGTGTCTGAGACACGGTCGTCTTCACGGCGCCGTTTGACGGCTTCTGAAGCGCGCCCGCTGACGAGTCCGTTCCATCATGGACGATCTCCTCGAAGGTGGCACGGGTACCCGAGCCGTCCTCGCGTATGATGACGACGATCTCTCCCTCTGGTCCGCCTACCTCGGACCAGTTCGTGATCTGGCCCGTGAATATCCCCGCTACCTGTTCCATGGTAAGCGCGTCGATACTGTTTGATGGATTGACAGCGACAGCGATACCGTCCGCGGCCACCGGCGTGGGCACGAGCTCAGGGTACTGGTCCATCTCGCTCTGCTTGATATCACGCGATGCGTTGCCGATGTCGACCGTTCCCTGGGCGACCTGCGTTACGCCGGTGCCTGAGCCACCGCCCTGCACGGTCACGGTCACATCAGGGTGCATGTACATGAACTCCTCTGCCGCGGCCGACGCGATTGGTTGCACGGTCGTTGATCCGGCGATCCTGATCGTTCCTGAAAGCTCTGAGTCGCCACTCTCATCGTCTCCGCCGCCGATGCATCCTGCAAGCAGCGAGCCGATCAAAACAGCCATTAACATTAATCCGATTCGTTTATTCAACACGTATCACCTCGAAAGTGCTCTAAGCGAGAGTGCAACCATGTATAATAAATACATTGTCGAAGTAATCTAAATATCTCTAAATA
>DSAJ01000122.1 GCA_011372835.1 Methanomicrobia archaeon
GCGTAGACCAATATTAAAAGCAGCGTTGACATCGGCATGCTCAACGTGCCCGCAAACGGGACACTCAAATTTTTTCTGGTAGCGCTTGCCCGCATGTCCGCACACGCTGCAGAGTTTCGACGTGTTGTACGGATCGATGAAGGCAACGGGGACCCCCCGCAGCTTGGCCTTTAGCTCTATCGTCGTTGCCAACTGATAGAATATCCAACTGTTCAAGGAGTCCTGGCCCGATGCGTCGGACACGCATGTTCGATGCTTGCTACGTCCCCCTACGCGTTCGAGGCAGATACCGTTGTTCGCCTCCGACGCGATGTCCACGATCTTGTTTGCGATGTCGTTGGTGAGGTTGAGCAGCGCGCGTCGCTTCCTTCGCTCCAGCGCCATGCTCCCCTCGCGGTTTCGGTGTGCCCGCATATGCGCCTTGATGTTCTCGTACTTCTTGTATCGGTGCGGTATCTCCTTGCCGAACTTTGCCACCTTTCCCGTCTCAGGGCTTGCAGCGACGGCGACATGGCCCGTCGTGTTGAGGTCTATACCGATCCACGACCGCACGTCCCGCTCGTCCTCGGGCAATGTGACCGAGACATAGGCGTACTTGTTGTTGATCTCAACGAGGCTGACCTTCTCGAACGTGTTGGGAAAGGAATAAGAAAACGAGAAGTCGAGCGAGGGGATACATATCTCCTTTCTTGCGCGATTGAGAAGGACCGCCCTTCCGGGGACGACGAGATTGACCTTCTTGACCTTTTTTAGCGTCCTGTTGCGCTTGTAGACCTTGATGAGCTGCTGTGCAAGCACCGCATTGAGCCCGATGTGCTTGACATTGTTGTAGGTGATGTCGCGATTCCTCTGATTGACGGTGAACTGCGCTATCCGTTTTGCCTTTTGGAGATATTCACTAAAGTCCGTGTGATGCCGAATCTTGTATGCAAAGATCATGTATCATCATACACGCAGTGGGGGATTGCTCCAACTCTTTATTTTTTGAGTAATGTATTGTTACTATATATATCCCGCACTTAATATATATAAGATTATCGTCGTTCCAGGCATGAAATCTCATTGAAGCGGGACGGTCAGTGCGTACCATTCGCGTGATGTTGATAGACACGATTATAGACCTTTATATGTGCAAAAACTGCAGATTTTACTTCTTTTACTTCTTATATATTTATTGAATTAAAGTGCTACAAAACGTTTAAATTCTGGGTCCGACAACTCATATGTAATCAAGCTGTGAGCGTGTGGCGTGGCAGTCGGCGTCGGTTGTGTCCCCCTAATAGAATCCACTTCTGCAACACCTTTTTGCAAGGGGGTCCTATCGATACGGCGCGTAGCCCTCGCATGCAGCTCACAATGGAGGACCAATATGTCACTTAAGAAAAAAATGCTATCGGAGAAGACGAGGCAGATGCTCCTCACAGAGATATTTCATGAGCACATGCCCATGATCGAGGACCTTCCGCCCGTTAGGACGATCCATCAGGACCTTGAGAAATTCGATCCCACCAAGATCGTGAGGGTCTACATGGAAGAGGCTGATCTCCCCCTCGAGACTGCAGAGTATTACACGAACAGGATCCTGTTTGAATTGCGAGACCTCCACCTAAAGGGAAAGCTCAAATACATCACTACGCGCATGATGCGGGAACTCATGTGCGTCATAGCGATTAAGGAGGGCGATTTCTCAACGCGCGACAAACTTACTGTGGTTGGAATGCCCGTCAACGACGTCGAGCGCCAGTTCTTCGGGTATGACTTTGACAACTCCAATCAGATACCGTGCGAAGAGTTCATACACAAGACGAAAGGCGATGTCATCGATGAACAGTACTCGTTGCTCAAGCTTTATAATTTTGATACTCCTTTTGGCAATCCGGCCTATTCACACCTGAACAAGGACATCTATATCCATGACAGGGACTATCCGGCCCGTCCGTTTTGCTACCAGCATTCAGCACGATTCATCTTCCGAAACGGTCTTCGCATCGATGGCACGGGCCAGTATGCAAACGTGTCGAGAGCTCCGAAGCGCCTGGACGTGGCGATCCGCCACATCTGTGAGTTCCTCGGTGCAGCGAGCAGGAACTGGAATGGCGGACAGTCATTTCGCAACCTCTTCTGGGAACTCGGCCCATTTATCCGTGACGAGATGAAGCGCAGTCAGGACACGAAGGAGATATGGGGCATCCCGGTCCCCGTCGGCGTGATACAGGCCGCTCAGATGCTTCGATTCGAGCCCAATCACATCTTCGTCGGAAGAGGAAGCCAGGCGGCGTTCTCGTCCATATCGAACTTCGCGCATCCGCCCAAGTATCTGACCGAGGACGCTGACGTCGTGCTTCCCGGGGGAAAGGTCGTGAAGGGCGACTACTCAGAGTATCGTGAAGAGGTGCTGCTCTTCTGGCTTGCCTATCTTCACGAGTCGACGAAGGGAGATGCCAACGGCGGCATGTTCCACTGGATGAAGGACGACGTGGCCATCAAGCCCAGGTGGTTCAAGGACCCCGAGCTCAAGGAATACGTCTTCGACCCCCTCATGCGCTACATCACGAAGTTCGGCGGCCCCTACATCCACAACGTCAAGCATGTTGGCGACGACGAGGTGGCCTGCACTTCATGCTGCTCGCTCATCCTCGAGACCGACAGCCCCGACGACTTCGAGCTTGCAAAGCAGGGCGTGCTTGGCATGGGCGCGCTCCAGTGCGGTTCGTTCAACCTCCCCCGTCTCGCATACATGGCAAACGGCGACGACCAGCGCGTCTTCGAGCTGATACGCGAACGCCTCGACCTCATCAAGGAGGCGATGCTTGCCAAGTACCACTTCATGGGCAAGGTGCTCAACGCCGGCGTATCGCCGTTCCTCACGCAGCCCCTGCTTCGCGGCATCGACGAGCGTCCGTACTTCGACCTCGACAGCCAGTCGGTGCTCCTCTCGTTCTGCGGCCTCAACGAGTTCGTTGCGGCGCACATGGGACAGGAGATCCATGAGAGCAAGGAGGCGCACAACTACGGCATGCGCATGCTCATGTACATCATGGACTATAGCAAGGAGCTCACAGAGCAGACAGGCATCAACTTCGCCATTTGGCGACAGCCCGGCGAGACGATGCCGGGCAAGTTCGCACAGGACGACTGGCACAAGTTCCGTTCGCAGGCAGTGGTGCAAGGCGATCCCACGTCTGGAAGCGCGTATTACTCGAACTTTACCCACTGCAACGTGAACGCAGGCATCGATGTCTTCAAAAAGATAAAGAACGAGGCGCCGTTCCACGGCCTTACGCGATCGAACCTGCTTCACATCTGGCTGGGCGAGCAGGACCCGAACCCCGACTCGATATGGAGCCTTACCAAAAAGATCATCGATAAGTCGCTGGCAAGCTACTTTGCCTTCACGAAGGAGATCACGGTCTGCAACAAGTGCCACTCGACCCACTCAGGCGTCGTGGCACAGTGCGGATGCGGCGCGGGACCCTCCGAGCTTGTCGTACAGTCGCGCATCACCGGCTACTACTCAACGGTCGGGACCGTGGAAGCGATACTCAAGTGGCGCTCTGGAAAGCACAAGACGGGACAGAAGGACGCCCACTGGCAGCCTTCGAAGTTCGCCGAGTTCAACGAACGAGTGTCCAACGCGTGGGGCGAGCGATTCACGAAGATCGATCCCGAGCCTGAGATTGAGCACTCGACAAAACGCAAGGAAGAGCTCGAGGAAGTCCTCGTATAAGCTCTTTTTCTTCTTTTTTCTTCATCCCTTTTTTCTAATCATTTCTTCCCGGGACGCATGGCACCATGCCCTCCACGGATAGGAATTAATATGATGGGCGCATAGTATTCATCATGCACCCCTGCTCCCTCACATGCGGAGTTCTCAACATTGGAAACAGGGTCGATGAGCGCGTCTATCACCTCATCAAGCGCATTCCCGTTGTTTTCGGGCATCTGGCGGACGTTATCGACGTCAAGGCCTGCCTGATAAACGACATATCGCTTTCCATGCCTGCAACGGCATACTCGCCGATCGCGGGCGGATACTTTCCCTATCCCCTCTTCTCCCATGCGGCGCTTTTCAAGGAGCAGGCTGACAAGAAGCTCCTGAAGATGGACAAGCACCTGGACAAGGTCCTCGTGGTCACGGACAAGCCCCTTGCGGGGCCTGAGGGTAGGATATACGGCCAGGCAGATGTTGGCGGCCTCTATGCTGTCGTGACGACGCACGGATTCTATGACGGGTCAGGCCGCGGTGACGAACGCCTTGTGCTCGAGGCGTGCTACCTTCTGGGCAGGACAATGGGCTTACCGCGATGCGACGACGCGAAATGCATCATGCATCCTGCCGAAACGCTGGCCGACATCGATGCGCGCACGGCATTTTGCGAATCGTGCGTCCGCGTGCTAAGGGCGCGCTCATGACTACCTTTTTCTAGGCGGGGGGCAGATATACCCATATGTCCTACGAGATAGAAAAATCTGACAGCGAATGGAAGGAAGAGCTTACCGCTGAGGAATACCGTGTGCTAAGAAAGAAGGGCACGGAGCTGGCATTCAGCGGAGAGCTGGTGCACAACAAGGATAAGGGCGTCTATACATGTGCCGGATGTGGTCAGGAGCTTTTCACGTCAGGGGAGAAGTTCGATTCGGGCTCAGGGTGGCCTAGCTTCTGGGATGCGATCGACAGGGACCGCATCGAGTTCAAGCGTGACCTCAGCCACTCCATGGTGCGCACGG
Source organism: Methanomicrobia archaeon (assembly GCA_011372835.1). Classification (GTDB taxonomy): domain Archaea; phylum Methanobacteriota_B; class Thermococci; order Methanofastidiosales; family NM3; genus NM3. Next base: position 4,729 of record DSAJ01000122.1, read on the forward strand.
AGATCGTATGCTCACGGTGCGGCGGCCACCTCGGCCATGTGTTCGATGACGGACCCCATCCTACAGGCAAGCGTTACTGCGTAAACTCTGCAGCGCTCCACTTTGAGAAAAAGGAGTAGTGGCATCGGGCAACAGTGTGTCCACGCCACCGTCTTCGGCGTTAGGATGCCTGCGTTATGAGGGTTTTGGGGTTCCCCAAGCGTCATCGCCACTCGGCCCTTGATGGGCCAGGAGGATAGGTGCCACGGTGCCGAAGTGACACACATCTCCACATGCCACGGGATTGGCCCTGAAAAGAATGTAAGTAGTACTGTCCAAATCGACAAGAAACAATAATATAGGCATCGTACAACAAGATGATATCCGTGCGCTCAATGGATTATGGGGCGCAGTACTGAGTGATGTGAGGGAGAAATGAGCAAAGAATCATCTCAAACGCACGAAGTGCCCGCACGCTATCCGGTGACCATGTACGTCCATGGACGCGCCGTGATTTTCGGCGGCGGGGAGGTGGGAATGAGAAAGGCCGCCTCCCTCGAACGATGCGGCATCCACGTGTGCGTCATCGACCGTGCCGACGTGGCCCATCATGAACGGATGGAGCACATAAAGGCAGACGTTGATAGGGATTCGTTCAAGCGTTTCATCGACGACACCACCTCGCTTGTAGTATGCGCACTTGACGATCCGGCACTCAACGATATGATAGCCGACTACTGCATGGACCGTTCAGTTCCCGTCAACGTTGCCACCAGCCGTTCGAAGGGTTCTGTTGCATTCCCTGCAATCCTAGACTGCGGGCATGAGCTCTTGGCCGTTTCGTCCTCGAACGCATGCCCCCTGTGCTCCCATGCGCTCAAACGCTACATTGCCACGGAACTACCAAACATTGCCACATTCTCTCTTCTGATGCACCACCTCTTTGACGAGGGCGTGCTCGATAGGGATATCGTCGCCAGCATACTGGATGACGGAACGGCAATGGCGCTCATACGCGAGGGTCGTTTCGAAGACGCACTAGTGCACATCAGGGAAGTGATACTATGATCGTTGCTGCCAGCGTCACACACGCGGACCGCTCCACGGCATCCCTCTCGCTCTTCTCCGCAACGCACAGGCAGGAGGAGGAACGCATGCGCTCGATCGTTGACAAGGGCATCGCCGATGAGGTCGTTGTCATCAAGACATGCAACAGGTATGAGGTCTACATGCATGTCCGTGAGCGCGCGTGGACACCCGAAGCGCTGCGTGACGTCTTTGGCGCCGGATCCGACCTCATGAGGGTCCGCAAGGACGGCAGCGCCATACTACATCTCTTCGAGGTCGCTGCCTCACTCGATTCAATGATCGTCGGCGAACACCAGATACTCGGACAGGTGCGACGTGCCTTAGACACATCACAGGCCTTGGGATTGGCAGGCGACGCTCTCGCGCCGGTGTTCGAACGCGCCATACGTGCCGGAAGGCGGGTGCGCTCCGAGACTGAACTGTGCCAGGGAAACGTATCAATGGCGTCGGTGGCCGTGGGACTCGTCGAGCAAAGGCTTGGCACGCTTGTTGGCAAAACCGCTCTTATCCTCGGGGCCGGGAAGATATCTGGGATGGTGGCAACGCTTCTCTCCACACGGGGCCTTGACACCATATTCGTCACAAACAGGCGCCGCGAGCGCGCCCAGGCCCTCTCGGAGCTCTCGGGCGCAACGGTCATCGCTTACGAGGCCTTTCGAGAGCACCTGCATCACATGGACATCGTTTTCTGCACATCGTCGGCTCCACATCCCCTCCTGCATCGGGATGAGCTGGTGCGAGCGTGCGAGTTGCGAACGACCGACATGACGGTCATCGACGTGGCAATGCCGCCAGATGTCGATACCGAAGCCATACCCATCTGCAGCATTGACTATATAGCACTTGATGATGTGCGTGACTGTTCGCGGCGCATGCTGGAGCAGCGCTCACAACACATACCCTTCGCCCAGCGGATCATATCGGAGGAGCTAGGCGCCCTGAAGCGTGAGCGCCTGCTCAGGGAGCGGATGCGCCTGGCGCGCGACATATCCCTCCATGCCGAATCGATACGCAGGGACGAACTCGAGAAGCTGTTTTCAGCCCATCAC
>DSAJ01000185.1 GCA_011372835.1 Methanomicrobia archaeon
TATCCCGACAGAAAAGGTTTTATTGTCGTTTGGCACTAGTTTAGTTGTCCTTGTTTTGTGATATTTAACCATAACAACATTGCAAGGACACTTATATTTTTAGCTAACTGTCAAAGTCAGGATTCAGAACAAATCAGCGTTGAGCGTTATTGTAGAACACCTCATTATCGCCGTTGTCGTGATATTCGTTACCTACATTGTGGGTGCATGGGTCAATGCGACCTTTGTGTGAAAAAATAGTTATAGGTCGTACGTTCCATGGTAGTGTGGTGTCAGACGATGACGACCACGCACATCCCCGGATTCACAACGCTTGGCGGCAAGCATTGTCAGACTGCTTCACTCCGCCATACACTTCATCATTTCGGCTGTTTCGCATCCGAAGAGATGCTTCTCGGGCTTGGCGGCGGTATTGGCTTTATCTACTGGTATGCCAAGAACATGAACGCGCCGTTCATCGGGACCCGCGGAGCAAAAAGCGACGATTTCTTTGCCAAGGCTGCAGAGCGCGTGGGGGCCTCGGCGTCCGTGCGGCACACGACAAGCGAGAAGAAGGCACACGCCGCGCTCATCTCACAGCTGGAGGAGGGCATTCCGACCATCGTCTATGCCGACATGGCCCATTTGCCCTACATGTACATGCCCCCGAAATCACACTTTGGGGAACATACGGTGACCGTCTTCTCTCTTGACGAAAAGACGCAGGAGGTGATGGTGGCCGACAGGAGCAAGTATCCGTTCACGTTGACGATCGGCGAGTTGCGTGCCGCGCGAGGATCAACTGCACCACCGTTTCCTGCCCGTAACAGGTGGATTGAAATGGAAGTGCCCGATGAGTGGGGGATCACGGTCGATGCGTTGAAGGCGTCCATCCTTGAATGTGCAAACGGAATGCTCGACCCCCCCATATCGAACCTGGGCCTGGCAGGCATGGAGAAGTGGGCAATGACAATACCGAAGTGGCCAGCCATGTTTTCTGAAGAATCGCTTTTCGAATGCCTCTACAATACTATGCTCTATATCGAGCAGGCAGGCACTGGTGGCAGCGCGTTCAGAAAGATGTATGCTTCCTTCCTGCGCGAGGCCTTCGAATGGGTTTGCCATGATGCACTGATCAAGGCTGCCGAAGACTTTGATGAGGCAGCATTGATGTGGTCCGATATAGCCAACGTAGCACTTCCAGAGGACTGGGATGCAGCATACAAGGTACGTTCGCTCACAGAGGAACAATCCCGCGTCTTCGAAGAGCAAGGACCCGAGGCCTTGAAACAACTCGAATGGCTCTCGGAGGCAATAGAAGAAGCTATATGGGATGCTTCCCAGACTGTGGAGCAACACTTTACCGTCGAGCGCATCGAAGAGCTGCAAAAATCTATTCGCACATGTAGGGCTCTAGAGCATGATGCGTGTCTCAGCCTACGAAACGCAGTGAAGTGAGCGATTTCATGCATGAGGAATCGCCAACAAAAAAATTCCGAAACGTTTATAAATCCTAATGCTACAGACTGGTTAGACCTCAGTCCACGTTCGTGGGCTCGTGTGTGCGATGATGCGGCTCGTGTCGTGGTACACTGCCGTGCGGGGGTTGCCGAGATTGGTCAAAGGCGCTAGGTTGAGGGCCTAGTCTTGTAGGGGTTCGTGGGTTCAAATCCCATCCCCCGCACCATACCTCATCGTCTCTTACTATCTTCGACCCACTTTGTTCTTAACAAGGATTATATGGATTCGATCATATAGGATGATCATGTCACCGCACATATCCTCACATGCCGAGAAGAACATGATCGTGGCCTTGTTTTCCTATGTAGTGGTCATATCGTTATCCGCTTGGTACCTTCTTCCCCGTGCATGGTATGTATGGATGGGCATTATTATCCTTGGGCTCATAATGCTGGTACGATGGCATACCGAGTTGTTCGTTTATCAGTGCACCTCGTGCCACAAGACGTTCAAGATCTCCATGATACAAAATCTTATTAGCCCGCATGGTATATCCCGTGGTGGTGCAGGGTGGACATATCTTACATGCCCTGCCTGCGGTACGAGGATGAGGGCACGAGTGATATCCAGAACAGAGGGCATGACCGAACTCGAGATGGGGTGTGCAGGATGACGATCGATTGGAACGAAGTTTGGCACACGACCATGGAACGCCATCTCGCTTCAAAGCATATTGGCAAGGACGACCTATACTGGAGCTCACGCGAACGCGTGGAACAGTTCAATGAACGCATCAAAAAGAATGATTGGGCCAAGGGGCGCAGGATCATGCAGTCAATGGACATATCATCCGAGAGCAGGGTGCTTGACATAGGGGCTGGCCCGGGAACGCTGGTCATACCCTTGTCTCGCGTTGTTTCCCATGTGACGGCAATCGAACCCGCACCCTACATGATCGAGTTTCTCCAAGGCAACATCGCGGACGAGAACGTTGAAAATGTCGACTATATTCAAAAGACATGGGAGGAGGTGGACACTGATGCCGATCTCGAGGGCAGCTACGATGTCGTCATCGCCTCATACTCCCTTGGCATGTACGACATTCGCTCTGCGTTGAAAAAGATGGTCGACATATCAACGGGATATGTATACCTTCTGTGGTTTTCAGGTCTCACGTCATGGGATGAGCTGTACCTCAAGGCGTGGCCGCGCGTCCACGGCAATGAATATGTTCCAGGACCAAAGGTGAATCTCCTGTACAACGTGCTTTATGACTTGGGCATCTACCCAAACATGGAAGTAACGAAAATGGAGATGGAGATGACCTATGGGTCAGTCGGCGAGGCGGTCGATGACCTGGCGGACAGGTTCGTTGCTAGGGATGAGGCGAGCCGTTCCCGCCTTTCCACGTTCCTTGCCGAGGTGATGCGTAAGACGGAAGGGTCGTACGTGCTTGATGTCTACCAGTGGAGCACCATGCTATGGTGGCATCGTGACAACATTGGGGGGTGCGGAATTCATTAGCAACGTACCGATTGATGAACAGTTGTCCATTCCCTCGGAACGGGTGCACCTGTTAACACAGGGGGAAGGGCATGGCGGCGACTATGTGCTCTACTGGATGCATGCATCGCAGCGCGCAGAGGACAATCACGCACTTGAGTATGCGGTCATCTCGGCAAACGCCTTGCGACTGCCTGTCCTCGTTCTATTTTGCATCATACCATCACTTCCCTTCGCGATAGAGCGTCACTATGCCTTCATGCTCGAAGGCATCGATGAGGTGAAGCGATCTCTTTCCAACCGCGGTATAGGATTCATCGTACGCAAGGGTGAACCAGAAGGGATCGTCACATCCTTCTCCGAGGACGCAGCGCTTCTTGTCACCGATCTGGACTATGTTCGCAGGGGCAAGGCCTGGAGGGAGCGAATCTTTGCATCTGTCACATGCCCCGTGACGATCGTGGAGACGAACGTGGTGGTGCCGTTAGGTGTCACATCGAAAAAGGAAGAGTACTCCGCCGCCACCATACGACCGAAGATATGGAAGCATGCCTTGACATACTTGGTGGCACCTCATCACGAGGAGGTCATTATCACATCGTCTGAACGTGATGAGACGGAATTGTTGCACAAGGACCGTCGCTCGCTTCTCGGAACGCTTGCGAAGACGAGAACACGACATCTATCCTCGTCGTTCAAGGGGGGTACGAGCGTAGCGCTGCGACTGCTATCAGACTTCGTGGAACAAAAGCTGTCCACCTATGCATCGCTTCGCAACGACCCTGCTGAGGACAGCGTTTCACACTTGTCTCCCTATTTGCACTTTGGACAGATCTCGCCTGTCACTGTCGCAAGCACGGTGTTGGGCCACCAGACAGAGGGGGTCGATGCGTTCCTCGAGGAGCTTGTCGTACGCAGAGAGCTTGCGATGAACTATGTGCATTACAACCCCAACTACGATACACTTGCGGGCGTCTCTTCCTGGGCCCGCGCAACGCTTGAAGACCATGCCGATGATCGACGGGAACATATATACTCTTTCGACGAGCTTGAAAACGCCCGAACGCACGATGCGTACTGGAACGCAGCACAGAAGGAAATGGTGCATACAGGCACGATGCACGGGTATATGCGCATGTACTGGGGAAAGAAGATCCTCGAGTGGAGCGAAACACCAGCGGACGCCTTTTCGAGAGCACTGGAGCTCAACAATCGTTATGAGCTCGATGGACGCGATCCGAACGGATATGCAGGGATCGCCTGGTGCTTTGGTAACCATGATCGCCCATGGAAGGAACGTCCGGTCTTCGGAAAGGTGCGCTACATGAACGACAGGGGCCTTGAACGCAAGTTCGACATGTCACGTTACGTTGAACGCATGGAAACGTATCCATGATTTCACCTTACTGCCGCTCTCTCAATTATTATTAATCTGGGTGCCCTATTTCCTATGTGACTTCACTCGATAAGATGCTGCATCTGGCTAATGAAAGCCGTTTCGATACCCTTGGCCCCCTGGGCAGTGAGGGAGCATGCGACATGGCGAAGGTCCGGGCACTGGGCGAAGGGTCAAAGCATGACATATGCGTGTCTTCAGCTAGCTCGCGCACCCCGAAGGGAACTCAGCGGTTAGGCGATGTTGCAAGCGGCGGCGTATGCCACTCTTTCTCACACGATGGGCGGTGTGTGAGCCTGTTCAAAACACTCTACACCAACAGTTGCGTTCATGAGTGCGGGTACTGTCCCAATGCTTCGACATGCGTTTCCCACTCTGGCGATTATGCCTACACGCCCGAGGAGCTCGCCCGCCTTACCGTGCAGTTGTATCGCGGCAACTACATCGAAGGCCTCTTTCTTAGCTCTGGAATTGGGTCTGATGTCGATGATATAATGGAGGGTATGATTGAGTCTGTGCGCATCCTCCGCACCCGGTATGCGTTTCAGGGATATGTGCACCTCAAGGTCTTGCCGGGCGCATCAAAGGAGCATATCAAACAGTGTCTTGAGCTTGCTGATCGTGTGAGTGTAAACATAGAGACGGTCTCTCCTTCACGCATGGACGAACTATCTACGAGCAAGGATTATGTCAATGACATTTTGCGCAGGCAAAGGTACATCTGCACACTACAACGGCACATCCCCCTTCCAGCGGGTCAGACGACGCAGATGATCGTCGGTGGTGCACATGAACGCGATGATGAAATTTTTAGTGCTTCGATAAAGGAATACAGGCGATACAGTGTGCGGCGTGTCTATTACTCAGCCTTCACACCCGTGGAAGGCACGTTGCTTGAACGTGAAAAGATGCAGCCACGGTGGCGAGAACATCGTCTTTACCAGCTCGACTGGCTTTATCGCGTCTACAAGCTCCCCCTGGAGGAACTCTTTGCCATCTTCGATGACGAAGGTGCGCTCACGAATCGGGACCCCAAATTCGAACTTGCTCGGCTTGTGCTCGACAGGCCCGTTGACCCAAACGTTGCAACGTATGAAGATCTCCTCCATGTCCCCGGCATTGGTCCCATCACAGCTTCACGCATAATCCGCGCAAGGGAATCCCAACAAATCGTTTCCAGGAGACAGCTCCACCTCCTTGGTGTAAGGATGAAACATGCATCCCCCTTCCTCCTCATCAATGGTTGGGGCGAGTGTACGCTTGACAGGTGGACATCATGAACATGCCAAACAACTTCCTAGACTATCTTTCGTGTCATAAGAATGCGACGCCCGCATTGATGAATCATGCGCGTAAGAAGACGTCATATGAGATAGAGCTTGCTTCGACACGCATTGACGCCAAGATCCGCGCCATGGTGTCATCCGTACGATTGGAGCTTCACAGGATGTCTGGATTCGTTCGCCTCACACCATTGTCGGACGTAGTGCTTCACGGGCACCTACGGCCCCATCACGCAGTGGGGCAGATGGTCTGCGACCGACTGGCGCGACGGTATCCCCACACCATCGTCGTACTTGGCAACCCCCACGTGACATGGATATCGCTCTATACTGACCGAGGCCTGTTCAAGTGCAGGGGCGATTCCCTTCAATCCACTGTTCGATTCTTTGAAGAGCGACTGGGGGATAGTACCGATACCTCGGTTTCTTCGTTATGGAGCGTCTATTATGACAGTCAGTTCAGGCCTAAACGGCGAAATCTGGAGCTATTTAGAAAATCCATACCCAAGAAGGCAGAGAAGTCTGCATCCATGAACGTTGAGCGCAGCCATGAGACAGCTACCCTCGATGGGTTCATGACATAGACGTTTCATGTTCTCCCTGCGGCATCATGCTTCCTCCAAGCGCTATCAACGGTCCAGCGATCAATCCTGCCCATACGACCAGACCCAATCCGCCATAGAGGGCAAGCTTTATCCTGAAAGTCCTGTCCACACGTGTGGACGCTCGGCCCCATCCGAGGCGGTATACCGCTCTACCTAGTATGAGGGGAAGTGCTACAAAGATGAGTGTAACTACGATGGTCGGGTCCGCCCCCTGCCAATGCCACCGACACCAAGCAGTGGTGCAGCACAGCCAATCCGCTTCCACAGTAGAGAGCTGCAACGATGAACGTTATGCCCATGAAGGCGTTTATCGTCTTAGCTTTTTCCCGCATCTTCTTCCAGATGAGCGCAAACAGTGCGATGCCTGCAACCACGTAAGGATAGAATATTTCCATAAGCGGTTTTCCTTCCCATATACGTATCCTTACGACATCGGTTGCGACTCGCACCCATTCGATGGGCATATAGCCTGAGTTTGACACTTGCACCTAATCGACAGCCTATTTTCGACTGCTGAGATCTCATTTTGCAGGGACTGCCATTTGACAGTTGACACTTTTTTCCTAAAATTGGGGGCCTTTTTCTACGA
>DSAJ01000115.1 GCA_011372835.1 Methanomicrobia archaeon
ATGGAGCTCATGAAGTTGCATGAGCTCGTGCTCGACGAGCCCGAACCGAAGATACTCGTGACCGAGCTTGGCGACTCGTCCGTCAACATGTTGCTTCGATGCTGGACCGAGAAGGCAAACATCCTTGCCGTACCATCCGAGCTCTACCAGCAGGTGTTCGAGCGCTTTGCGGCCGAGGGGATAGAGATTCCATTCCCGCAAATGGACGTCCATATGAAGTGATTCCCTTTTTTTCTCTTTTTTATGGCAATGTTTTTTAATATGTGGAACATATAACTAGACGGTGGTTACATAACCAAAAAAATCATTGCCATTATCGTTATCATCGTTCTTCTGGCAGTCTCGACACCATTTGTCATCTGGCAGTTTTCCGATACGCGCGAACTTGACGTGGCAGTGCTTGACAATACCGTGCCCGATACGAGCTACCGCGAGCACAAGGGCCTTTTCTGGGTACTCAACAATCAGAGGTACGTCGAGTCAGACGGGTCGCGTTACGCGTCTCCCGAGGACTACTACGGATTCATCCCGCTCGAGGACTTCCAGTATGAGATACGTGAGCTTCCCGACCCCATCGACGCCGACCTCGTCTACATCGCCGATTCGTACGGTGTCTACGAGCGCGAGTTTTACGGCGAGAACCCCGAGGGCGCACGCTCCGAGCTCATCTACGGGGGCATGGCATCCGGCGAGCTGGACAAGATCGAGGAAGCGTACAACGCATCGACACCCGTTGTCGCCGAGTTCAACTCGTTTGGAAGCCCCACCACATCCCCGGTCAGGGAACGCATGTACGACCTCCTCGGTGTTCGCTGGACGGGATGGATCGGCCGTTACTTCTTCGACCTCACCGAGGGCGTCGAGGTGCCCCAGTGGGCTGTCGAGAACTACGAGCGCCAGTACGGCGTCGAATGGACGTTCAAGGGTCCCGGGGTCCTCTTTGCGGACGAGACCGACCGCATCGTCGTCCTCGTTGAGGGGACCGACATTGCCGAGGGCGTCTGCGAGATCATCTTCACCGAGGCGGGCCAGGAGCGATTCGGCATCACCGACACGGTGCGCTACAATTACTGGTTCGATATCCTTGAACCCCTGGACGCATCACTGCTCGCACGATTCTCCCTCTCGCTCACCGACGTTGGCATCACCAAGCTTTCAGGGTTCGACATCCCTGCCGAGTTTCCCGCCGTGGTGCGCCATGAGGGCAACGGTACGTTCACCTACTACTTCGCCGGCGACTTCGTTGACATCGACACCATCCCTAGGCTCTACCGTGTCTACGGGTATGATACGTTCAAGGAATGGACGTCGCGCGACACGGGCATCAATGAGAACGAGGGATTCTTCTGGAAGGTCTACGTGCCCATGATGAAGACGATACTTGCCGAGGCGTACGACCACGCCCACTCACCGTAGGTTCATGAACGCTTCGCTGCAGCCCCTGTCAGCTCGTGGTCGAGGTCCTCAAGCGCCTTGATGAGCTCGCGGCGTATCGTACCCGCGTGCCGATTGTAGGTGTGCATGTCCTCGATGAGCTGCCGCGAGTCGTTGTTGACGATGTCCACGACCTCGAGCAGCCGTGCGTGCGTCGCTGTCGATAGCGTCACACGCCCGATGTCGATGGCCGCGAGCGCCGATCCCACGAAGTGCAGCAGCGCAAGCGAACGTGCCATCTGTACGTCATGTTCCTCGGGGGTCGTGATGATGACGTTCAGGCCGAGGCGCTCAAGGAATGTGCGCACGTCGTCTAACACTGCGTTCCGCACCGGTGTGAGCGCAACGGTATGGCCGGCGACCGAGTCGCGGGCCGTGTCGGGTCCGAAGAGCGGATGGCTCCCGACGCATCGCACCGTGGCGGGCAGGAGCCGCTCCATCACCGCGACGGGATGCTCCTTGACCGAGCAGACATCGATGACGAGGGCGCCCTCCTTCACATGCGCTGCGATCTGTTCGACGACCCGTTCGAACGCCGATATGGAGACGCTGATGATGACGATGTCCTGTCGTGCGCACTCCTCGAGGCCAACGAGCTGCACTCCCATCCCATCTGCATGGGTTGTCCTGTTCTTTCTGCTGTATGCGACAACCTTGAAGTGGGGTGTGAGGTGTCGTGCGCAGAGCTGTCCGAATCTGCCGAATCCGACGATGCCCACAGACGTCACGGGCATTCCTCCCTGAAGGCAGGGTATGACCCGAGCACCTTGCAAAACGATGTCGTCTCCCTGAACGTGCGCAGGACGCGTGCCACGTGCGGGTCTCCCTCGTGGCCCTCGAAGTCGGCGAGGAAGCCGTACTCCCACGGCCGTTCGGGTATGGGCACTGATTCGAGCCTTGTGAGGTTGATGCCAGCATCGGCGAGCGGGCGCAGCACCGAGAGGAGCGCGCCGCTTGCGTGGCGTGCGTTGAAGTAGATCGTCGTCTTGTCGTCGCCCGTCGGATCGGCCGGTCTCGCGGATATTGCAAAGAACCGCGTCATGTTCCCCTTCGAGTCCTGCACGCCGCGCTCGAGCACGGTGAGGCCGTAGATGCGCGCGATGTCCTCGTTTCCCACGAGTGCCGCATGCGGGTCGTCCCTGACACCCTTTGCGGCGGCCGCCCCGTCCCACCAGGATATCGGTTCGGCATCAATTGCGCTCAGGTATCCCCTGCACTGGCTCAATGCCTCGGGATGCGCATAGATGCGCCGTATGTCGCCGATCCCTGTTCCAGGGCGCGCGATAAGGCAGTGGACGATGGGGAGCATCCCTTCCCTGCAGGCAGAGAGCCTCGAGTCGATCAAAAGCGACGTCGGTTCCATGATGCGCCCTGTCTGTGTGTTCTCGACGGGGATGACACCTTCATCGGCCCCACCGTTCTCCACGAGCGCGAAGACCTCGCCAAACGTCTTGCACGAGATCGTCTCGGGGCCGTCGAAGAGGCGAAGTGCCATCGACTCGCTGAACGCGCCGTGGTATCCCTGGAACGCGACCCTCACCGCATCTCCTCCTGTCGCTGTTTGCTCATCTCGAGTATCGTGTCGAGGATGGAGAGCATGGAGTGAGGGTCGAGCCCGTGTCGCTCTGACTCGTCTGCCCAAACACGGCGTACCGCGACCTCCCGATCGGGTACGCGTGTGGGCGTTCCCTCGTTTCGTTTGACCTCTGCGATGCGCTCCACACAGCGCATGCGCCGTGCCAGTATGTCGATGAGGTCCCTGTCGAGGTTGTCGATCTCCGAGCGCAGGCGGTCCAGTTCGTTCATAGCGACGCCCTCCGCACGAGGTCTGCCATCGCCATGGTGGTCACATGCTCGATGACGGGTACGGCGCGTATGCCGATGCACGGGTCGTGGCGCCCCTCTATGGCCATCGTCGTTTCCTCCATGGTGGCAAGGTCGACCGTTCGCTGCTCTCTTCCGATGCTCGGCGTGGGTTTGAGCGCGACGTCGAAGATGACGGGCATCCCGTTTGTGAGGCCTCCAAGCACTCCGCCGGCATCGTTTTTTTCAGTGACGACACGGCCTCCCCTCACGCCGTAGGGATCGTTGCACTCCGACCCTCGCATCGTGACGGCATCGAATCCGCATCCGAACGATATGCCCTTGACGCCCGGAACGCTAAAGATCGCGTGGCTCACCACGCTTTCCACCGAGTCGAAGAACGGCTCGCCAATGCCCATGGGCATGTTGCACACACGACATTCGATGCGCGCACCGACCGAGTCCCTTTCGGCCATGGCACGCTCGAGCGTCTCCCTCATCGGCGCGATCGCGTCCTCGTCTGCGCAGTGGAAGGGGTTCGTGTATGGGATTTCCTTGATCTCCTCGTCGGACAGGTCGTCGCGTACCCGAACGTTTCCCATCTGCACCAGGTGGGCACACACCGTGATGCCGTGCATGGCAAGCACCTTCCTTGCCACGGCGCCGGCCATCACGAGCGCGGCGGTCATCCTCCCGGAGAAGATGCCCCCGCCGCGGTGGTCGTGGTGTCCGTGGTACTTGGCGCGAGCGGTGAGGTCGGCATGTCCAGGGCGCGGTGTCTGCGTGAATCGTTCGTAGACGGAGTCATCCACGTCCCTGTTCTCGATCCTCATGAGGATGGGCGCACCCGTCGTCACGCCGCGGTAGATGCCGCTCTCGATGGCGACCGTGTCCTTCTCGCGCCGCGGTGTCACGTACGGGCTCCTTCCGGGTCTGCGCTTGTCTAGTTCCTCCTGAACGTCGCGCGTCTCGAGTGTGAGTCCCGGGGGGCATCCCTCGACGACGGCGCCGACGCACGTGCCGTGGCTTTCGCCAAATACATGGGTAATAAATATCGTTCCAAACTTAAAGCTCATCTATATCAGCTCCGAGCGTTCGCAGGTCGCGCATGACGTGAGGATAGCTCTTTTCCACACATTGCGCATCGTGCAGTATGGTGTCGCCCTCGGCGACGAGCGCCGCCACGGCCGCCGCCATGGCGATGCGGTGGTCGTTGTGCGTCTCGATGTCTGCGCCGTGCAGCGGTGTCGGTCCCGTGACGTTCATGCCGTCGTCGGTGACGTCGATATGTGCGCCCATCTCGGCGAGTTCGCGTGCCGTCGTCTCAAGACGGTCGCTTTCCTTGTGCCTGAGGCGTCCGGCGTTGAGGATGCGTGTCACGCCTCGCGCCTGGGTCGCCACGGCCGCACATACCGGCACGAGGTCGGGCACGTGCGTGGCATCGATGACCGTTGCGCCAAGGGGACCTTTGCGTATATGGCATGTGTCATCATGGTGTTTTATGCGTGCCCCGAAATGCTTGAGCAGCCCCACGATCCTTGCATCGCCCTGTATCGAGTCCCTGTGAAGCGATGTGACGCGCACGTCGCCTGCAAGGGCGCCTGCTGCAAGCAGCGTGGCCGCCGATGAGTAGTCGCCCTCGATGACGTGGTCGGCGGGACGGTACCTCTGTGGCGCGGGGATGTGGAATCCTTCGTCTGTTTCCGAGGACGATACCTGGTGGCGCTCCAGTACGGTGCGCGTCATCTCCACGTATGGCCGCGAGACGAGGGGGGAGGTGAGACACAGCCTCGTTGGCGCATCGAGGCAAGGACACGCGAAGAGCAGTGCGCTGACGTACTGGGAGCTCGTCGAGCCGCTCATCGATGTGGTCCCTCCCCTCATCGGGCCCTCCACCGTTATGGGCGGACATCCGCCGGAACTGCTGCACTTCGCGCCAAGCGCTTCGAGCGCACGCGTGAGGTCTGTAAGCGGGCGTTTTCTGAGCGTATCGTCGCCGTCAAGCGTCACAGGACCGGGCGTGAGCGCCGCTATCGCCGTGGCGATGCGAAGCGTCGTTCCCGAGCCGCCGCATTCGATGCGTTCGGGCGTCTCGAGCGTCGCAGGGCCTGTCACGACGAGCCGATCGCCTCCATGCGTCACCTTCGCGCCAAACGAGCGGCACATCCCCATGGTGCGCAGCGTGTCGTCGCAGGAGAGCGGACCCTCGATCGTCGACGTCCCTCGGGAGAGGAGCGCTGCGATGAGAGCACGGTGCGTATGGCTCTTTGAAGGTGGCGCACGCACAGTTCCGTGAAGCATGCTTTTTCGCACCACCACATTCATGGCGACACCCCTACGATATCCATGATGTGCGCTGCGACCTGCCTCGGGTCGCGCCCTGATGTATCGACGATGTGGTGCGCCGTGCGCCGGTAGCGCGGCATGCGCTCTGTGATCATCTGCTCGCTCCGTGCAAGAGGGTCGTCTGTTCCCGCAAGCAGCGGCCGTCCGCCGTCGGTCTCGATGCGCTTGATCAATTCCTCCGGCCGGGCCGTGAGGAGGACCACTATGGCGACACCCCTGAGCAATCGTATGTTGTCATCGCGCAGCACGATGCCGCCTCCGCAGCTGATGATGTGTCCCCTGACGCCTTTCATCGCCATGAGGGCGTCATGCTCCTCCTTCCTGAAGGCATCCTCGCCTTCGTTGCGTATGATGTCAGCTACCGTCCGGCCGCTGCGGCGTTCCACCTCCTCATCGAGGTCGACATATCGCATGTCGAGCAGCTCAGCGAGCACCTTTCCCACGGCGCTTTTGCCCACGCCCATGAATCCTATGAGAGCGATGTTATCCGCCACCGATCCACCCCCTGACCGCCGCGTCCATCGTTTCGATGGGCGCATCCGTTCCTGTCCATATCCTGAACGCCTCCGCGCCCTGGCATATGAGCATCTCGGTGCCGACGATGGTCAGGCATCCAGCCGCACGGGCCTCGACGAGCAGCGGGGTGACAAGCGGTGTGTAGACGATGTCCATCACTGTTTGGTGTGCATCGAGCATGTCTCGCGTGATGGGCAGCGGCGGGGTGTCTGTTCCCTGCATGCCCGCCAGGCTGCATTGAATGAGTATGTCGATGTCTTGCAGTAGTTCTTTTAGGCCGTCAAGGCCTCCCGCCTCAACATCACAGGTGGCAAACGGCTTGACGTGTTCTGCAAGATCCCGTGCACGCTTGGCGGTCCTGTTTCGTATGACGAGGCGTGCGATGGGCCGGCTTGCAAGCGTTGCTGCCAGCGCTCGCGCCGCTCCGCCGGCACCGATGATGGCCACGCGGGTGTCTTCGAGATCGACGCCGTTACGGTTGAGCGCCATCACGCCGCCGATGCCATCGGTGTTGTGTCCCATAACGTGCCCTTCGCGTGCAAAGATCGTGTTGACGGCCTCGCTGCGTCGTGCCTCGTCGGTCATCTCGTCGAGGTAAGGGATGATGTCTTGTTTGTACGGGTACGTGACGTTGATGCCCCACAGCGACCCCCTGCGCACCATGTTCACC
>DSAJ01000140.1 GCA_011372835.1 Methanomicrobia archaeon
ACAAGGAGAAGATGAGCTCCTCAAAGGGCAACGTCTACACATCATGCGATGTGTGCGAGAGGTATGGCACCGACGTCGTGCGCATCGGGCTCATGTACAGCGGCGAAGGCGTCGACGACCCAAACTGGGAGACCAGCTTCGTCGAGACGATGGGCGAGAAGCTCTCTTCGTGGTACCATTTCGCTACGACGATGTATGGTACGGGAAGACGGGGAGAGATGCAGTTTATCGACCTCTGGTTCGAGACGGTGATGCTATCGATCATGAAGGACGTGGAAGAGGCACTCGAGGGCATGATGTATCGCAGCGCCATACAGCGCGGATATTTCGACCTCCACCGCGCGCTGAAGTGGTATCAGCGCCGAACGACAGACCACCACGGCGAGCTCATGGACCGCTTCATAGAGGTGCAGACGCAAATACTCTCGCTCTTTTGCCCTCATGTCGCAGAGGAGATCTGGGAAGCGATAGGCAAGCATGGATTTATCTCGGTCTCAGAGTGGACCTCTCCGTGGAAGGTGCCTGACGAGACGATGATCTATGCCGAGGAATTCCTGAAAAGCGTCATCGATGACATCAAGGAGATCATACGCGTGGCAAAGATAGAACAACCAAGCAACGTCTACATCTACACGAGCCCCCCATGGAAGTGGGAAGCGGCGAGGGTCGCCCATGAAGAGGGGGACATGAAGAGTGCGATGGCACGCATCATGCAAGACGAGAACATGCGCAAGCACGGCAAGAAGGTCTCCAAGTTCCTCGCTTCGGTCATGAAACACAAGTCAGCGGTCCACGACATCGACGAAGGTGGCATCCTCAACGAGGCCAAACAATTCATCGAGACGGAGGTCGGCGCACCCGTGACCATCGACTCCGACTACGATCCAGAGAACAAAAAGGAGCATGCGCAACCGGGAAGGGTGGCCATATACATAGAGTGATAATAGACATGAATTGATGTGGCACACTTTTCCAAAATCTTTTTTAACATCCTCCAAAAAACGTGATATATGTACGATGTTGTGATCATAGGCGGTGGACCGGGAGGGATGACCGCCGCCCTCTACTGCGTTCGTTCCAATCTCAAGACACTGCTTATAGAAAAGGAGATACTCGGGGGATATATGGCGTATGCGAGCGTCATTGAGAACTATCCTGGATTCCCCGATGGCATCAAGGGCATAGAGCTTGCCCAGAGGATCGCTGAGCAGGTGAAAAGAACGGATGTGGAGTTCAAATACGCAACGGTGAAAAACGTCGACTTCGATTCGATGAAGATCGATGTGGGCGATGAACAGATCGAAGCCAAGACCATCATACTCTCACTTGGGCTGACACACAAGAAGCTCGGGGTGGAAGGAGAGGACACATTTCAGGGTCGCGGCGTCGTGTACTGCACGACATGCGACGGACCGCTCTACAGGAGCAAGAAGACGGTCGTCGCTGGCAAGGGCATCCCTGGCATCACCGCGGCGCTATACCTTGAGGAGATAGCCGAGAGCGTCGTGCTCGTCACACCGACGGACGAGCTCGAGGCGAAGGAAGACATCTATCTTGACAAGATTTTTGACAGCTCTGTCGAGGTCATCACCAATGCGGAAGTAAATCGCCTCGAAGGATCTGAAAAGCTCGAACGGGTGGTCATTGAATACAACGGCGATGGTGGCTCCGAACAAGTCTTGGAGGCCGATGGGATATTCGTGAACATAGGCAAGAAACCGAACACGGAGTTCCTTGCCGGGACCGGCATCGACCTTACGAAGAGCGGCTATATTCGTGTGAACGACAAGCAGGAGACATCGATCAAGGGCGTCTATGCTGTCGGTGATGTTACGAACGAGAAGTACAAACAGGTGACCACTGCCGTAGGCGACGGATGCAAGGCGGCCCTCAACGTGGCACGGTACCTGAAGCGCCACTGATGCTCCACGGTGTTCCAATGCGGTACAAGGCATTACTGACCCTAATAGTGATAGTGTTACTCGCGGGATGTGTCGGTGGAGACGATGTGTCCACCACGACGCCCTCTCCAACAACCACCGCGGCGCCAACGACGCATTCTCCCACTACCACATCACCCCCAACGACGCAGGTGCCGACAACGACTGCAGCACCGGTTTCGCCCATCGAGTGGCAATCATACGATGATGCGCTCAGAGCAGCACAAGAGAACGATACGTACGTCTACATCTACTTATGGAGGCGCAACTGTCCCTACTGTGATCTCATGCAAAGCGATACGTTCATGGACGAGGAAGTGACAACGTATCTCGGGGAGCACTTCGAATCGGTGTCTGTGAACATATGGTCATCAGACCCTATATCGGAGGAGAATCCGGAGATCACGGGAAGATACATCGAAAGCAAGTATAGGGTACCGGGCGCGCCAAGCTCCGTTTTCCTTTCGCCCGATGGTTCGTTGATCAAGGTAGTGCCGGGGTACGACGTGGTGCCGGGGTACAAACCCCCGTACGAGTTCAGACTGATGCTCGAGTATGTGTCCACTGGTTCGTACATGGAAATGACGTTTGAACAATACGTGAACTCGCAGCAGTGAGGATGCAATAGGGCGCCACACGTAGTGCAATAATTTATATATTTATAAATAAACTTTTATGCATAGGAAGACAAAGTGAACGATTATGGCGTATACGTGTGAATTGTGCAACGCACCCATTACACAACGGGGCATGATACACTGCAGCTATTGCAAGACACCATTTCACCAGCAATGCGTGCGCGAGCACCTTTATTCGCACAAGACGTGCCCTCACTGTTACCACCCTACGTCGATGTTTGACTACCAACGTGGCGCTCCGCCCGGTGGCCGCAACGTCCGCCAATCGCCCCCTGCATCGTATACGCCCTCGGCACCTGTTCGTGCCGCTGCACCGCCACCAACAAGAAGGCAGGCGCCGGCGGCGACCCAACGTCCGCCACAGCGTGCTCCACCGGAGAGACCAGATAAGGAGGATCCGCCGAGGAGGCCGTCAAAGCGGCCACGTGGCGGAAAGGTGCTTTTGTTGCTCAACTTCGTGATCGTGCTCCTTTTGCTCGCTTCGACGCTCTATGCATCGACGCTCTATGTCGGATACGCACCGAATCTATCGGTCGACACGACGCAAAAGAGCGTGTTACCTGGTCAGACCACAGACTTCACGGTCGCGCTAGCGAACACAGGCAACATCCTCTCACGTTACGATGTTACCGTTGCTGCAGGAGGCACGTCGATGCCACAAGGTTGGAGCGCCTCACTGCTTGATGCCACGACGGATTATGGGCACACGTATACGGGATCTGTAGAACCCGAGCAAGACGAGTCGCTCGTGCTTCGCGTATCGACATCGGCCAGCGCGGGTCCGGGCAAGGCCACGATCCGCATCGAGGCACGCTCGAGTGACGGCAAATACCGCGACTCGCTGACTGTCAACGTCATATCCGAGACCGTTGCATCGTATGAACTCAGCACTACAACGACTGAGAAGTTCGTGACTGCCGGAGAAACGGCGACGTTCAACGCTACGGTGCAAAATAACGGCTCGAGCACGGATACGTATTACCTTCAATTGAAAAACACCACAGCGAGCTGGTCTGGTTCGCTCCTGCACGAGAAGGTAACGGTCGAACCGAACAATTCGAAAAACATCGTGCTCACGCTCAAGTCCCCGTCATCTGCCCAAGGAAATGCACAGGGAGAAACGATACTTCAGGTCACCTCGCAAAACGACACCGGAGATGTAAAGACACAGCGATTCACCCTTATCGTGAGCCCCACGTACGGATTCGAGCTCAATATCGAAGAGCGTTCCAAAGTGGTCTTGCCAGGCTCAAGCACTACCTACCTATTCCAGGTCAAAAACAACGGAAATGCTGCCGATACGTATGCGGTACAACCTGTTCCCTCACTACCATCTGGGTGGACCTATGAGATATCAAAACGGGAGGTAACGGTCTCTCCGGGTGGCAACGTCACCGTTGGCATAACGATCATCGTGCCTGAAGGCGCCCAGCCCAATCAAAGGGGTGTCGTGAACGTGACCGTCATCTCATCGGGCAACCAACGTTCCCAGAACGCATCGTTTGAGCTCATGACGGCACAGCGTCAACAAAAGAGAGTGTTCGTAGAGCTCTTCACTTCTGTGAACTGTACGTACTGTCCCGCTGCTGAAAGCGCCGTGCACGACCTTTTGGAAAACTACCCTGATGATGTCGTCGCGATCGAGTATCATCTAAACGACTCGTTCAACAACAACTTTTCAAACGAGAGGGCGAGCATGTACACGATAGGTGGCACGCCGCAATCGATGTTTGATGGTACCAGGAACATTAAGGGAGGTTCCGGGTCCACATATGCACAGTACGTGGCAGCCACCGAATCGCTTCTCGATGATACGCTCAAGGTGCGCCTCGACCTTTCGGTAACTCCATCCATCATGGACCCGACCAAGATGAATGTCGAGGCGTTTATCAAGCCGTTGGACAACACCGTGCCGTCCGAACTTAATGTCTTCTTTGTCGTGTATGAGAACGGGTTGTCCCCCCCAGGCTCATCGAAGGTGTTCTATCACGTCGCGGTCGAGGGGCATAGGCGCACCGTAAGCCAGTTCGATCCTACGGCCAGCGTGTCGCTTGCACTCACCATCCCTGAGGATGGTGGTGTCGTGGTCTTCGTACAGGATCCGATAACGAAGAGAGTATACCAGGCTGCAGTCTGGTAACATTATTCTACTTTTCAGAAACATTTATATATACTTCAAATGCACTAGTATATAGTGAAAGCATGGAATCTCATGAAGACCTACACGTGCAGATCAGCGAATTGAAAAAAGACATCGAGGAGATCAAACGCCATGTCGTGACCGAAGTGCACCAGGTCCAGCATATACCAGCCCAGTCTACGTCATTTGACATCGCCACGTGCGCTGACCTCTTCAAGGCACTCGCCAACGAGGAACGCCTTAAACTTCTCGTCGTTCTTGAAGGCGACGACCTGTATTTTTCCCAACTCGTAGAGGCAACGACCCTTGACCACAGCCCCTTGCGATTTCATCTGACCGTGCTGAGGGACGTGGGCCTCATATCCCAGGAACGATTCAGAGGAAAATACGGTATAACGGATCTGGGAAAGCGCGCCCTTGAAATGGCATCGTACTTTTATAATGTAATGTACCCTGAGAAGGAGTGATATCATGAGCGTCAATACGATCAAGGACATCATGCACAAAGCAGGAGTGGTATTCTTCCTCTTGTGGGCCCTGAGCCTCGTCTCAGACGTGCTGGGGTCATATGAATACAAATTACAGTTTCTATTTATCATGTTTGCCCTGTGGGCAATCGGTTCTTTCATCGATGGATTCAGGGAGGCCTATCCCATCGACAAGCAGATCTCAACAGCCTTCAGGAAGCTTGGCACCACGCTCTTTGGGGTGTGGATACTGCTTCTCTTCTTCGATCTGTTAGGGTGGTTGGAGCCTTGGTGGGACCAGTACATCATCTACGCTCTCGCGCTCTCCATCATATCGGTGTCAGTAGGATTTGCCGTCAGAGCCATGAAGACGAGAAGGGGATACTGGCAAGCGCGCTCGACACTCTACGGATTGGGCATCGTCATCGTGGTCCTATGGGGCATCTTCAAACTGCTTGGCCTCTACCCTGACTATCAGGACACGATGCTGATATCCGGCATCATCGCATTTGCTGTGGGATACGTATCAGGCGTCTTTACCAAGACCCAGGACTTCGACTTCATAGAGGAGAAAATATACCATATCACAGATTCGATGCGTGAGGTCACGACGAGGCGACTCGATGTGGCAGAGGACGTCAAGGTGATCGAGGACGACTTCGTAGTCGGCGGCCGTATGCCGCTTACCATCGAGGAAGGCACGATCTGCGTCGATGTCCTTGACGATGATACAATGGTTGGCACCGTCTACTTTGGGCAAGGTTCATACGAGGTACCCATGGGGAGGCAGCGAGAGAACGTGCCGTTCATGGGTTACTGCTATTGCTATGGAAGAGAGTGGCCGAGTGTCGCAGCGACACAATTTGCCACCGCCGCAACGGCAAGCGACTTCGAGCGCATCGGGCTCAACAAGGAGGAGGTTCGCGAACTTGCAAGAATCCTAGCGACGAACAAGGATGCATCCGCAGAGGAGATCGAACAGCTAAGGACGCGTCTCGAGGAGCGGGGCAATCGCATATCCCTTCCATTCATCAAGGTCTTCGAGGGCGAGGAGGGTGAATACGTCAAGTTCGGCCCCATAGAAGTCATGGACCGAAAGGGAAAGCAAGCACGCGTGCGCATAGGTGCCCGTGAGTTCGTTGACAAGGAATGCCCGGCCTTGGAGTTGCCCGAGGGTGTTGAAGTATCAATTCTCACCACCGAGGGAACGACGGTGATCCGGGAGTACGATGCCAAGACCGTTGCAAACGGGCCTACTCGCGACATCTCGATAGGCAAGAACAACGTCTCGATCAAGCTTGGCGATGTCTCATACGTGCTAAACGATAAGAAAGAGCATTTGCAGATGCCCAAGCATGAGATCATGATGCGCAAGGAACGGCGCGCACTCGTGCGAACGCCGGATTTCAAGATGACGATACGCGGCGACATGGTGTCGGCAGACCGGAAGGCAAAACACATCCATTCGACGAACAAGGAACAAGCCGAGAGGCTCTACGAGATGGTGCGCGCCCACATGCCCTATAT
>DSAJ01000191.1 GCA_011372835.1 Methanomicrobia archaeon
CCTCGCATGCCTCTCGTCAGGCAAGGGCATCACATCGCTTCAGAGCAAAGAGTTATAAAGTTCCAAAAAGCACAACGGATGGGTCGAAATATGGACGTACTTATCATCGGGGCTGGCCCTGCAGGAATGTTCGCGGCCGAGAAGCTCGCGGACGAGACGAACCACACCATTACCGTCATCGACATGGGGAAGGAGTCGGTCAATCGTAAGTGCAGCACGCTTTCGCGCGACATGTGCACCAAGTGCGAACCCTGTGATATCTATGCAGGTGTCGGCGGTGCTGGCGCTCTCTCAGACGGCAAGCTCAATCTCACGCCGCACATCGGGGGCGACCCGGAATCGCTCCACCGCAACGCCGATGAGATACGGCGGTACATCCAAAAGGTCGACGAAACGTTCCTCAAGTACGGTGCCGACACCGATATATTCGGCGTAAACGACGACGACCTCAATCTTCTCAAGCGCAAGGCATCGGCACACGGCATCGAGTTCATATCAGGCAAGCAGCGCCACATGGGCTCTGACAAGACGCCGCTTATCATCGACAAGTTCTACAAGGAGCTCAAGCAAAAGGGCGTGAAGTTCAGGACACAGACCAAGATCGAGACCATTGAGCGTTCGGGCGAGGGATTCATAGCCCGTACCGAAGGCGAGGCGTTCAAGGCTGACTTCATTATCGCGGCCCCCGGACGCGCAGGCGCATACTGGTTCCGCACCCAGGCCCGCAAGCTTGGTATCGACAACAAGTACGGCCCCATCGACGTGGGGGTGCGCGTCGAGTTCCCCTCGACGATCTACGAACTCATCGAGGAGATCATGTACGATGCGAAGTTCAAGCTCTACACCTACACCTACGACGACCTCGTGCGCACGTTCTGCACGAACCCGTGCGGATTCGTCACCGAGGAGCGCTACCCCGACTTCGTGATGGTCAACGGCCATGCAAAAAAGGACGAGAAGTCCGAAAACACCAACCTTGCCATCCTCTCGCGCATCGAGCTCACCGACCCTGTTGAGGACACCACCGAATACGGCAGGTCGATCGCTCGCCTTGCCACCACCATCGGAGGGGGCAAGCCGATCCTCCAGCGATTCAAGGACCTGGCAACGGGCCAGCGTTCCACGTGGACGCGACTCGGGCGTTGCCAGATCGCGCCGACGCTTCGCAATGCCACGCCTGGCGACATCTCGATGGCTCTGCCGCATCGCATCGTTACCAACATCGTCGAATCGATCGAGCGCCTCGACAGCGTCATAGAGGGGATCGCGTCCGACTCGACGCTCATCTACGCCTCAGAGATCAAGTTCTACGACACGAAGTATCCCGTGACAGAGCACCTCGAGACGAACATTCCCAATCTCTTCGTCGCCGGCGACGCGTCAGGACATTCTCGCGGTATCGTCTATGCGGCCGTGACGGGCATCCTTGCCGCAGAGGGCATCGTGCACAAGGGTGACTGAGTTCCCTTTGCAGCGCTCATGATATGACTGCATTGGAGCAACGCATTTCTCAAAATGAATATCCTGCACGCCTAAAGGTCCAAAAACTATTTAATTATAACCTTTAATGGCGCATGCATGTTTCTCATGGAGAAGCTCTCATTCGACTGGCGGTTTTACGTGCTTCCAGTTATTGTGGGTGCTCTCTCCGGGCTTGGGGCCGTGGTCTTCAGGCAGCTCATATCCTTCGTTCAGAATCTTTTCTTCAAGGGAACGTTCGCGTTCTCCTACGACGAGGCAATACATGTAATCGATCCGGCATATCTTGTCATCATCGTCCCCGTGGTCGGGTTTGCCATCGTTGGCATACTCGTCTTCAAGGGGGCGCCCGAGACGCAGGGGCACGGGGTCCCCGAGGTCCTGACGTCCGTCTACATCAACAAGGGGCGCATACGCGCCCGTGTCGCCGCCATCAAGACCGTTGCCTCGGCGCTCACCATCGGATCGGGAGGATCGAGCGGACGCGAGGGACCCATTGTACAGATAGGCGCATCAATAGGGTCGGTGCTCGGACAGCGGCTCAATCTCACTGCCGTGGAGACGACCACACTTCTCGGATGCGGTGCCGCCGCCGGCATCGCCTCCACGTTCAATGCGCCCCTCGGCGGCATCCTCTTTGCCATCGAGCTCATCCTTCCCGAGTTCTCTGTGCGCACCATGGTACCCCTCGCGCTCTCGACGTCGACGGGCACCTACCTCTCACGCTTCTTCCTTGGCAACGAACCAGCGTTCCGTCTTCCCGAATACGCCCTCAACTCGGGCTACGAGCTCATCCTCTATATCTTGCTTGGCGTCTTCATCGGCATTGGTGCCATCATCTACATCCACGTGCTCTACAAGTTCGAGGACTTCTTCGAGCAGTGGAACGTCAACAAGTATCTCAAACCAGTCGTTGGCGGCCTGATCATGGGACTCTCCGGCTACCTCATGCTCACATTCTTCGGCGAGTACTATATCTTCGGTGTTGGTTATCCCACGATCTCCAGCGTCCTCAGTGGAGGCCAGGGTTTCACGATCCTCCTGCTCCTCCTGCTCGCGTTCATGAAGATCTTCGCAACGTCCGTAACGCTTGGTTGTGGCGGGTCGGGCGGCATCTTCGCACCCGCCCTCTTCATCGGCACATGCTTTGGCGCCGCATTCGGCATCGCATCGTCGTTTTTCTTCCCCGAGCTTGTGGCGACGCCATCGGCCTATGCCAACGTCGGCATGGGCGCGTTCGTGGGCGGCATCACCGGTGCCCCCCTTATGGCGATCATCATGTTCTTCGAGATGACCCGAAACTATGCAATCATCCTACCGCTCACCATCTCGGTCGTCATTGCGCGTGCGTTTGTCCACTACAACTACGAGGGCACGATATACGAGCTCAAGCTGCTGCGAAACGGCATCAAGATCCCGCATGAGCGGGCGATCGACACGCTCAGCATCGTTCCGATAAAAGACATCATGGACAAGTACAACGATGAACAGGGTCTGCCCGAGGTCTACCACTATGCGCCCATGCTCGATGCGCTCATGATCATGGACGAGCGGCGCGTCAACGAACTCATCGTCGTCGACAAGACGCGTACCCCCATTGGCGTCATACGCAAGGACGATATCATATACTTCTATACGCGCGAGCGCGCGAACACACGGCGCCTCCTTGATTGAAGACTGTGGCAAGTATTATACTATTGTCTATCTTTTATATGGCAATTACCGAAAGATATATATACAATTTTGATTTATCATGGTATATGATAAGTGCGGCCAAGGAGAAGCTCGCTAAGCGCATGGCCGGTGAGATCGCCCTCTCGGACGATCCCGGCAAGACGATGCGCAAATGGCGTGAGATCTTCGCTGTCACTCAGACCATCCTCGCCAAGCGCCTTGGCGTGTCGTCGTCGGTGCTTTCCGACTACGAGGGCGGGCGGCGCAAGTCGCCCGGGTCCACGACGATCAAGAAGTTCGTCGAGGGGCTCCTCGAGCTCGACGAGGGGTCTGGAGGCAAGGCCATCCATGCGTTCGGCCGCATGTTTTCCACCGATCTTTCCACCGATGCCATCATCGATGTGCGCGAGTTCTCGGTGCCCGTGAAGATATCGGACCTCTGCGAGGCCGTGGAGGGCACCATCGTTGCCAACGAGGACCTTGCGTACAGGACCATTTATGGATATACCGTCATAGACAGCATCAAGGCGATACTCGAGATGTCAGCAGACGAGTTCCTGCGCCTCTATGGATGGTCGACGGAGCGTGCGCTCATCTTTACGAAGGTCGACATGGGCCGCTCGCCCATGGTCGCCATCAAGGTCAAGGGCCTCAAGCCCTCGGTCGTCGTGGTCAACGGACCGACGAAGATGGACGATGTCGCCGTCAAGATCGCCGAGATAGAGCGCATACCCCTCGTGCTGTCGAAATCGCCGTCCCTTGACGTGCTGATCCGAAACCTTCGCGCCATCGCAGAGGAATGATGGAAATTGTACCTATTCTATTCGGCAGTTGCCGAAAGTATAACTGTTATATAACGATACATTTAAATAGGGCTTTTGAGCTCACAGAACAGTAAGAGGTGCCGTTATGAAGACGATTAAGGATGTTGGGATCGTGGGATATGGCGCATACGTCCCCATGTATCGCATCAAGAACTCTGATATTGCACGGGTGTGGGGAAACGATCCGGTTCGCGTCCCCGTGAAGGAGAAATCCGTTCCCGGGCCCGATGAGGACGCGTGCACCATAGCGTGCGAGGCGGCCAAGAACTCACTGTTGCGCGCCGGCATCGACCCGCATTCGCTCGGGGCTGTATGGGTCGGTACCGAGTCGAAGCCGTATGCGGTGAAACCGACGGCGACCATCGTTGCCGAGGTCATCGGTGCGACCCCCGCCATCAACGCAGCGGACTGGGAGTTCGCCTGCAAAGCCGGCACCGAGGCGCTCCAGGGCGCGTTCGGATACGTCGGCTCGGGCATGGCCCCCTATGCGCTTGCCATCGGTGTCGACACGGCGCAGGGGCAACCCGCCGATGCGCTCGAGTACACCGCCGCCGCGGGTGGAGCAGGATTCATCGTCGGTCCCGCTGAGGAGTCGCTCGCACACTATGAGGGCTCATATTCGTTTGTCACCGACACGCCCGACTTCTGGAGGAGGCAGCATGAACACTACCCGAAGCATGCCTCGCGATTTACCGGTACGCCCGCGTACTTCTACCATGTCACCAATGCCACGCGCAGGATGTGCGACGAGCTGGGCAAGGAACCCAACGATTATGACTATGTCATCTTCCACCAGCCGAACACGAAGTTCCCAATGGCCGCGGCAAAGATGCTTGGCGTGGACAAGGAAAAGGTCATACCCGGGCTCATATCGCCCTACATCGGCAACACATACGCAGGTTCATCGCTCGTGGGACTGGCGGCCGTCTTCGACGTCGCAAGCCCTGGCGAAACTGTGTTGTGTGTCTCGTACGGGTCAGGCGCGGGTTCGGACGTGTTCTCGTTTTCTGTCACAGAGAAGATAACCGAGGCGCGCAACAAGGCGCCCAACCTGAAGTCGTATGTCGGACGCAGGCTCGAGATCGACTATGCCACGTACGCCAGGTATCGCGGCAAGATACGGATGTGATCATATGCAAGACGTTGCTATTGTAGGAGTGGGATGCACGCCCGTGGGGGAGCCATGGGACAAATCATTGAGGGAGATCGCGGTCGATTCGACATGGAACGCGCTCGACGATGCAGGCACCGACGAGGTCGACGGTCTCGTTGTCGGCAACATGTCCAGCGGCAATTTCATCGACCAGGAGTCGCTTGGTTCCCTTATCGCTGACTACGGCGGCCTAGGCAACATCTCGGCGTTCAAGGTCGAGGGCGCATGCGGCTCTGCTGGCGCTGCGTTCAAGGCGGGCGTCATGGCCGTGGCGTCGGGGTATCACGACGTCGTCTGCGTGACAGGCGTCGAGAAGATGACCGATGTCGTTGGCAACAGCGCAACGAAGATACTGGCCAACGCATGCGACAGGGAGTATGAGGCGATACACGGCGTAACGTTCGTTGGCCTCAACGCCATGATCATGAAGCGCTACATGCACGATTACAAGGTGACGAGGGAGCAGATCTCGACGTTTCCCGTCAACTCGCACAAGAACGGCGTGAAGAATCCCAACGCGATGTTTCGCAGGGAGATCTCGCTTGACACTGTGCTCAACTCGCCGATGGTGGCAGACCCGCTCACCGTCATGGACTGCGCACCGATCTGCGACGGGGCGGCCTCGGTGATACTCACCACCCGGGAACGCGCCCGCGAGTTCACCGACACGCCCGTCTTCATCAAGGGATGCTCGGTCAAGGTGGACACGATAGGCGTCCACGACCGCGCCACCGTCACTTCGATGGCGGCCACCAAGGCTGCGGCCAAGGACGCGTTCGCACAGGCCAAGATGGAGCCAAAGGATATCCAGACAGCAGAGCTCCACGACGCCTTCTCGATCATGGGCGTTATCGGCCTCGAGGACCTCGGATTCGTGGCAGCTGGCAAGGGAGCGAAGTTCGCGGCCGATGGCGAGATCGCCATAGGCGGAAAGCTTCCGTGCTGCACCATGGGCGGCCTCAAGGCCCGCGGCCATCCGGTGGGCGCAACAGGTGTCTACCAGATCGTCGAGCTGGCAAAGAACATACGCGGCGACGGTGTCATCGACGTAGAAAACGGCATCGCCCAAAACATCGGGGGGACCGGTTCGACCGTGTCCGTTGCCATCCTCGGGAGGGATGATTAATGCCAAGCAGCGTACCCAGGCACTGGAGGGAAAATATCAAGCGCTACCGCCTTCTCGGCACGAAGTGTGTGTCGTGTGGCACGATCCACTATCCCCGGCGCACCGTCTGCCCGTCATGCAAGGCACGGGAGATGGAAGAGTACCAGTTCAAGGGCAGCGGTAAGATCTACTCGTACACGATCATCCGAAGCCCCCCGGAGGGATACGAGTTCTGCAAGCCCTACGCGGCAGCGCTCATCGAGCTCGAGGAGGGGGAGATCATCACCGCCCAGCTCACAGACTGCAACTTCGACGACCTCGAGATCGGCCTGCCGGTGGAATCGGTGATCAGGCGCATGTTCGCCTACGGCGAATCGGGCATCATCGTCTATGGATACAAGTTCAGGCCCATACTTCCGCGCATGTAAGCGTAATAG
>DSAJ01000009.1 GCA_011372835.1 Methanomicrobia archaeon
GCCTGTAACAATGGGGAAAAAGGGCCATGGCTTCATGTTCAGCCGATAGGGCCGTTGTGTTCAAAGTGCCATTATGTGCAAAGCCGATCTATAGAGTAAAGACTTTATAGTATCCCCCTCCTACGTTGTATAATGCTCCCGCTTTATGATGAGAATCCCACGTACGAGACACCATATGTCACCTACGCACTTATTGGCGCCAATGCATTGGTGTTCCTCCTTCTCAATCTCATCGAGTATACCGGGGGGCAGTACCAGCTCCAACAGTTCTACTACGACTGGGCAGTTGTACCTCAATTTGTATGGAACGGCGACCGTCTCTACACGCTGATCACTTCGCAGTTCATGCATCATGGAGTTCTGCACTTTGGCGGCAACATGCTCTACCTCTACATATTCGGGAACAACGTCGAGGATTCGATGGGACACAAGCGATTCGTGCTGTTTTATCTCATCTGCGGCGTTGTAGCAAGCTATACACAGATATTCATAGACACGTCCTCTCCAATCCCAATGCTCGGCGCCTCGGGCGCCATCGCCGGCATACTTGGTGCATATGTCGTCAACTTCCCGCGGGCTAATGTGGTGACATGGGCGCTTTTCCTCATCATCAGGATCCCGGCGGTCATCGTCTTGGGGTTCTGGATACTGCTCCAATTCTTCTCGGGCATAGGTTCTCTGGCAACCCAGGCAAGCGGCGGTGTGGCGTATTTCGCACATATAGGCGGATTCGTGGCTGGATTTTTCCTTGTGAAGTTGTTTACAAGAAGGGACTATCTGTCACGAAAACGTCGCATCGAGGATTGGGATCAGATCTACTTCAATCGCTGACAAGGAGCGAGAACCGCTGCGTGGCAACGACATAGCTCTCGGCATGCCCGCAGTAGGGGCACCGCATGGATAAGACGAGCCGGTCGGACAACGAGGAATAACCGCCATGCAACAGCCCGCCGCAAAACGGACAGTGGTCCACATCCATGAAATAGCATGGATGAGGGCGGATATAACGATTGTGAGAGAGTGGCAGTAAGGTGATCTACCACTATGTTTATAAGATTAATATAATAGGAGCACCAAAAGGGTGATTCCATGAACCTTGATAAACCAGTAAAAGACATCTCTATCACACCCGCTACATCGTTTGCGAACTTGTCCGAACAGATGTTTGAGAGCGGAGGATTCACTGCGCAGAAGTTCTCCATGGGCGTGACCATACTGAGGAAGATGTTCGAGGAAAAATGCACGAACTTCCTCTCGTTTCCAGCATGCATCATCGCTACCGGCACGCGCGGCATCATACGGGACTTGGTGAAAAACAAACAGTTCGACGCAGTAATCACCACCTGTGGTACCCTCGACCATGATCTCGCACGCATATGGAGGGACTACTACCACGGCTCCTGGGAGGCCGATGACAGGAAACTCCACCAGGAGGGCGTCAACAGGCTGGGCAACATCTTCATACCTAACGAATGCTACGGAGAGATACTGGAATCAAAGCTCATGTCGATCCTCGAGGAGATCTACGAGGCCGGCACGCGCCGCCTCTCGACATACGAGCTCATATGGGAGATCGGTGACCGGCTCGACGACGAGGACAGCATCATCTACTGGGCCGCACGCAACAGGATACCGGTCATCATTCCCGGTATCACCGACGGGTCAGTGGGAAGCCAGATATTCTTCTTTGCACAGGACCACGACCTCACCATCGATGTGCTCAAGGACGAGAAACTTCTCTCAGACATCGTATTCGAGGCGGAAAAGACAGGTGCGCTCATGATAGGCGGTGGCATATCAAAGCACCACACGATATGGTGGAATCAGTTCAGGGGCGGCCTCGACTACGCTGTATACGTCACGACAGCACCAGAATGGGACGGTTCGCTCTCTGGCGCGCGCGTCAGGGAGGCGGTCTCATGGGGCAAGGTCAGGGAGGATGCCTCATACGTGACCATCGAAGGTGACGCAACGCTCATCCTTCCCTTCATCTATGCAGGCGTCGTGCAGGAATTGTAGCTGGAACGGGCGTTCCAATCGAGTTCCTTAAGTGCTGTCGGACCGTAGTTGAATCGGTGACAACATGAAGTCTACAGCATGGGGTTCCATTGTGGTAGCGCTTATGATCGTTGCGGCTATACCGGCCATATCCTACGGAGAGGAGACGGACGAACAGCATCCGCCCCCTATAGAACGATATATACAGATAGCAGAACACGCGCGCCAGCGATTGACCGCCTACCTTGATACGCACGAACACGATCAAGATATTGAACAACGCTGCGAAGACATTGCATTGCTTATTGAAGGGGCCAGGGAGGCACGTGCTGCCGGCGACGTTGAGACTGCAATCGCCAAGACGAAGGGGGCGATGGAGATGCTCAAAGGATGCATGACATCGCTTGACGTGCAGCTTCTACCAGAAGCAGTCGATGCCATCAAAGACAGGTACGAGCGCGCTTCACACCATCTCAGTATGTTGACGATCGCGCTGGGAAGACTTGAGGAGCGGGGTATCGAGGCTCCCCTGATAGATGCCCACGTACGTGTTGCACGGTCGTCCTTTAAGGCATCACTTGTCCACTTGAAGGCTGAACGGCCTTTTATAGCACGGCAGATGCTCAATGTTTGTGAGCGCTCACTTGACACGGCCCACGATATGCTCGAGGACCGTGTGAGGGATAGTCTCCTTCCCGAACGGCTGCATCACTACCTCAACACGATGCCAGAACGCCTGCAGGCGGCACACGATACCATAGACGAGGCACGTTCCGGGGGAATCGATACGGGAGAAGCTGAATCGCTGCTTGCTCAGCTGAAGGTCCGGCTGCACAAGGCCAGGGAAGCGCACCAGGAAGGCCGAGAAGCCGCAAGCCTTGCCATCCTTAGGGAGTCGATGGAAAGCGCTACCAGGCTGGACCACGAGCTTGATGAGCTCCAGCGGCGCATGGCGTCATGACCTGCCAGACACATAGATTATAAAGTAGTATGATGAGTGGATAGGCATGAGACGAGCATGTGCCCTTGCCTTCGTCATGCTGCTCTCTTCTTTTGCCACATGTGCGGCCGACACCACCGTCACCCTCTACAGGGACGGATACGCAGAGATGGAGCACTTCATTTCTTCTAACGGCATCGGGGGTACGACGGAGGCCGTGCTGCTCACCGAGGACTACGAGAATCTCTCGGTCACGACCGAATCATTCGTACCAATCTACTACGATGTGGATGAAGCATTGCTCGTGGTCTATACACTGGGAGAGGACACGATCGTTGTACGTTACGAGACGGCCATGCTCACATCGAAGGACGGTGCGCTGTGGACGGCGTCGCTTGATGCCGGTGGACGGACAACGCTGCATCTTCCAGCGTCAACGACGATAGTGTCCGTCGACCCCATGCCAAGCGAGATAGACCTCGATGCCGGCACATTGACGTTTTCCGGCGGAGCGCTCACGGTCGATTACTATCTCGAACTGGAAGGGGTGCAACAAGAGGATCGCCGTCCCTCAGGCATAGCGCTCATTGCCATCCCCGTTGCGGGCGCGGTAGCATACCTTCTCTACCGAAAGCGAAGGAAGTCATTCCCCTGGGGCGAGGAAGAGGGATTAGATGCGCTCGAGAAACGTGTGCTTCGACATGTCTGGGAACGGGGCCGTGTACGAGAGTCGGACCTCAGAAAGGAGTTCAACATCCCCAAGACCTCCGCATGGCGCATGATGAAGCGTCTAGAAGAAGGAGGATACATCACGATAGAGGACAACAATGGGTCGAATGTCGTATCGATCAATAGGTAAGCTTGAATCGAAGCGCCGCACCGATGCCACCCAGGCTCCGCAGCTTCTCTCCGCCCTCATGGTCTGTGGAGATGATGTGTGGTGTGGAACGCACGTTCTTGGCGTGCTCGATTATTTCCTGCGCCTTCTCGGAGTTCCTCAGCATCTCGTCGGTGACGACGACATACTCAGCCTGCGAGTTCATGACCGCCGTGCGCACCTCTTCGAGCCCGTAAACGGCATCGTCCGTGAGGATCTTTTGAAAGAACGATTCCATGAGCGTGATCTCCGAGGCAGCACGTGATTGCTCGTATATCTCCTCGATGTATCCGCGCTTGACGACCTCGAGAATGCCCGGCCCGCCGGTGACGGATATGCTCTTGATGTGCAGATTTGATGCCAGGGGAGGGGCGTGTTCTTTTACCCAGTCCTGAAACTCGTCCTTGACGAATCCCGGCCCTGCGACGATGGCCGAGGGTATGTTGAGCTCGTCAAGGTAGGACGATAACTTATCAGCGACCTCCTTGAAAAAAGACTCCTTCTCGCTCTTCCTGTTGGAGGTATCGCGCTTGCCTGGTATCGACCGGGATATTGAAACGGCAAAGTCGATGCCGTACTGCTTGACGATGCCAAAGTCTGCCTCCCCCTCATCGATCGCAACGATGAGGATGCGCGGCTCCTTTGACGAGCGTACAGCCTCGTTGAGCCTGTCGAGCTGGTACGGTCTCCATGACTTGACGATCTTTGGCGTGCTCTGCGGCTCGATCGAGAGCGTATGATAGTTGCCCGTCTGGTCACCTTCCACGATCACGCCGGTGAGCCGAAGTGAATCTGAATAGTGTGAGAACTCGATCTTCTCGACGCGCACGCCAAGGTACATACGCACCTTCTCGGTCTTGCTCGATCGTATAACGTCCTGTTGGGCCTGTTGCCGACGATACGTGACGTCGTAGACGACGTCTCCCTCCTCTATGACATGTGAGAGATGCCATAGGTCATCGATGGACTCCACCTTGACCTTCACTACTCCCTTTGACACGTCCTTGTGGAGAATACGCATATGACGACGTTATCTCACACATTAATAAGCGTTGCCACGAGGTCACCTGAAGAGGTCGTTTTGCACATCTCGGATGTATGTGGTGGCAGGGTCGTCCGAACGACGATAGCGCGCCCCACGCACTATGACGACAGGTATGCCCTCGTTTGACTGTCCCATCACGAGGTCTGCCGCGGCTGCGACCTCGTCTGCACGCGCTATGACGCTCGCATTGAGCGTATAGCCGTATAGGTCCTTTTCCCCCTTGTAACGCCATACGGGATCGATACCGGAGAGGCCCACCGACACCCCGAGGGCGCCAATGCGAAATGGACGTCCCTGGGTATCTGAGACGATGACTGCGACGCGCGTATCGAATGTCTCCTCAAGCGTAGCGCGGATGGTACGGGCAGACCTGTCCGGGTCTTCCGGCAAAGTGCACACGATATCGTTGTTGCCGGCAACGTTCGACGTGTCGATGCCTGCAGACGCGCATATGAATCCATGGTGCGTCTCTGCGATGATGGGACCAGGACCCACCTTGAGTATCCGTTTGGATGCACGCAGGATCGCCTCACACAATCGAGGGTCCTTGCCGGTTGTGGAAGACAGCGTGCGTGCCCGCTCGGAGGGTGTTACGGTGGTGAGGTCTATGAACGTTCCCTCCGCCTTGGAGACGATGGTCGATGCGACGACAACGGCATCATCCTCCTCGAGGGAAATGCCCATCGATTCGAGGGCGTCGAGTATGAGCGAACCAATGTCATCGCCCTGCTTGACAAGGGGAAACGGGGTCACAGCGATCAATTCTACGCGCATGATATCACAAAATACAGCGTTGGACTGCATACAGCGGGTAGCATTAAAAATATATTGTTACTCGCACACACACGGAATGCCTGCAGCGTACCTATCTGATCTTAATGGTGCCCGAGAGCAAGAGCACTATTATCCCAATCACTATTGCTGCCAATAGCCCGAAAAAATACCATGCGAGGATGAAGGCTATGAACGCGATTAGCGATGGCCGCGAGATATCTATCGAAGCCATGATCGTTACATTATATACTTTTTCTCCCACTCATATAAATCTACGGTATCTCGAAACATCGTGTGGTGCCTGTTTGGCCATCCAAAGATATAAAGATTTGAACGACATATATTACATCATGGAGGAACAGCTGAAGATATTGAAGGAACGTCTTACCGTCTATGAGACGAAACTCAAGATGTATGAGCACACGACAAATGAGTATCTCACAGAGCTCAACAAGATGCACGCAGAAGTAAGCGAGATCAACAAGGAGATACAGCAGATACTCACGATGTTGGATGAAGAAACAAGATAGGGATCGTACCTCACCGGCTCGTTCCCTTTCTCATAAATAGGCTTATTATCCGGTGTTTAAATATCTTTATATTATTGGGTAAGTAATCTGGAAAATTCCATTTTACCTCATCTTGATAATACGAACGCATTTCTTCGGACTATGGAGTTGAATATATGGTCGCTCTATAGTTGATCAGTCGTTACTAATTGAATATGCGTAGGCATGTGATAATCCATTATTCCTTAAATGGTCGTAAAATAGGCTTTTGATGCGAGCTATATCATTCAAAACCTTCGCCTCCTACAGGCGAGGGTATGAATGGACATCTCAAAATCAGTAATAAAGCGACATTCGCCGAGTTTCGGCGCATTAAATAAGATTGGTGGGCTCTCTGGGAATCGAACCCAGGACCTCCGCCGTGTGAAGGCGACGTCATAACCAAGCTAGACCAAGAGCCCACGTCAATAGAGATTTGAACAATTGCTTAAAAAGCTAACGGTTTTCTCATAAGGACTTCTCCA
>DSAJ01000180.1 GCA_011372835.1 Methanomicrobia archaeon
CCACGGGGTCCGAGAGCGACAACGCCATCATCACAATGCGCGCTTCGCCGTTGATAGACGACGGTGTCTACTCGGTTCTCTCCCACACCGGCATCATCGATCCAATGGTCATCCATTCCGTGCTCCGCATAGCGACCCAGCTTGGCAAGAAGGGGCGCGAGGGGAAGCCTGTCGGCACCACATTTATCGTAGGCGACTCGGGTGACGTCCTCAGGCACTCGACGCAGATCACATACAATCCTTTCGAGGGCAGCTATGTCGACATCTCGGACAAGGTCGTCACGAGCATGATCAAGGAATACTCTCGCCTCGACGGGGCGTTTATCATCAGCGGCAAGGGCAAGATCGTCGCTGCGGCACGCTACCTGGAGAGCGGCAAGGACGACATCGTGCTCCCTCAAGGCCTTGGCGCGAGGCACATGTCAGCAGCTTGGATCTCTAAGATCACCAACGCCGTCGCCATCGTTTTATCGGAGTCCGACAATTTGATACGATTATTTGCGAACGGGACGCTCATACTCGAGCTCGATCCTGCGGAACTGGGTTGATACCATGTTGTTCGATTACAGTAAGGTCGCCGATGCGATGTCCAACCACGCTGAGGACTTCGTATATGTCATACTCATTCTCATCGCTGGCCTCATCATCGGCAAGGCTGTAGGCAAGGTCATCAGGGCGCTCATAGACAAGACGGGCCTCCTTCGGGTTATCAAGGGAACGAAGTCAAAGGAAAGCACACGCCGAACGAGCTTTACGCTTCTTAACTTCATCGAGGCAGTGGTACGATGGACGATATACCTCATTGCCACCGGCCAGGCGATAGAGATACTAGGATTCGAGGAGCTTACGCGTGCAATGGGTGAACTGGTCAAGTTCCTGCCCAATGTGGTCATCGCGCTCGTGATCGTCATCTTTGGATTCATCGCGGCCGACAAGATCGTTTCCGCCCTTGATGACTTCTTGAGGGAGTCCAAACTGCCCAACTACACGATCATCACTTCGAGCGTGCGGTATTCGATATATATCATAGCGATCATCATGGCACTCGCCCAGCTGCACATCTCGACTCAGGTGCTCGTTGTGCTTGCCGGCGTGTTCTCGTTCTTCTTCGTCGTGATCATCGCCATCGGCGCGCGAGAAATAGCGACGAACCTCTTCGCAGGCCTCCAGATCATCTGGTACCGGACGATCGCCGTGGGGGACGTCATACGAGTGGAAGGCACCGAGGGCGTTGTCGACGAGATCGGTATCATCTCGACCACGGTGAAGACCGAGGACGGCGAGTACGTCATCATCCCCAACTCCCATATTGCCAACTACAAGGTGTTCAAGAAGCTTTCGTGATGTCCATGTCCCGCTCGGTCATGCCGCTGCCCTATGATGCCGTCGGGACCGTCGTGGGCCGTGACAACAGGTTCCGCGCCAGCGTCGACATCATCGAGCCGATCAGGGAGAATGGCGCTTCAGTGCACGTACATGACCCTGGGAGGATACGCGAGGTGATCTATCCGGGCAACACTGTCCTCCTTCGTTGGGCACGCTCCCAGACGCGCACGACGGACTGGGATATGCTGGCAGGCGATGTCGGCGGCGAGTGGGTGCTTGTTCATTCCGGCTATCACTCGACCATCGCAGAAGGCATACTGCGTGCAGGCCTTGCCGGCCCTTCGATACGCGGTTGCACGCTGCATCGCGAGGTGACGCGGGGCGGGAGCCGCTTTGACTTTCTTCTCGAATGCGCCACCGACCGCCATTGGATAGAGGTCAAGGGATGTTCTCTTTCCAGAGATGGCGTGGCGCTGTTCCCCGATGCTCCCACCACACGCGGCACGCGCCACCTTGAAGGGCTTATCGACGCAGTTGAGGGCGGTGATCGCGCTTCTGTCGTATTCCTCGTGCTCGGGCATGCCGCCACGTCGTTTTCCCCCAACAGTGATACCGACCCCCACTTTGCGGAAGCATTCGCACGCGCTGTCGATTCCGGGGTCACGATCTACCCACTGCGCTGCACCTACGACGGATGCGATGTATCGTACCATGGTGTGCTTCCCGTGAGATGAGCGAAGATATTTAAGCATGGCAGACATACACTCTTCCATGAAGTACGAAGTGTTTTACGGCAAGGGTATGAAGAGGGTAAAGGAACGCCTTCCAGACCTTTACGAGAGCATAGCCTCGCTTAACGAATCGGTATTCAACGGGACGACGTTGGACTACAAGACCCAAAAGCTCATCGCAATCGGCATAGCGGCCTCACGCTGCGACTCAGATGCAACGAAAAAGCAGATGCGCTCGAGCATGAACGAGCTCGATGTCACAGAGGACGAGATCATCGACGTCCTGCGCGTGGTGCTCCTGCTCTCGGGAATGCCGGCATTCAATCAGGGCATGCGCCTCCTCGACGAGATCACGTCCGAGAAGTAGGCCAGACGCACTAGAGCCGCTTTCGCGCAAGCTCATAGTAATTGATGTCGCTTTCCTCGTCAACGAGGGCGATTATCATCTGCTTCTTGACAGAATGGGCCAGGCGCACATAGCGTACGAGCGCCTCGGCGGAAATGTTCTCGGGTGCCTTGTATGCATGGACGAGGTAGTCGGCGTGCTCTTCCACCGAGGTGCGATATACCCTGAAGTGACACCCATACTTGAATCCGGTCTTGACTATATAGCCCTTGTCGCGCAGGTCTTTGTAGACGGTGTAGCGCGTCGAGAAATCGGGTCCAGCAAGGCGGCGCCACAGATCCTCCCTGCTTAGCGTGGTATCATCGCTTTTGATCTCGAGCTTTCCGCGCTCGTGAAGATATGCCGCCTCGATTGCCGAAAGATGGAGCGTCCCTTCCTTCACGACACCATATGAGCGTTTGCTGTGGAGTGCCGAGACCGAACGAGAATCAGTGACAAGTACCTCGTCATTGAGCAGTTCGCCGATCATGATGTTCCTTGCGAGGATGCAATTATATGGTTTTTGCATGAAGTGCGGCCTAGTTCAGGAAAGGATGCCTAGATGCGCAAGCCTTGTTTCGAGCGCGTTTTCAAAGTCTTCCTTCATTTCCTTCCCATCGATGCGAAAGAACTCATTGAAGGCCTCATCGTAGACGAGCAGCTGTGGCATCTTGTCATCGTCTGTTACGTTGAGTTCGACAAAGACTTTTTCGTCAAAGATCCTCATCTCCATCTGTGGATTGTCCACAAGGAGGTAGAGGCGGATGATCATGGGGATGGTGGCGATGCAATATGGACATCGCTTCGCCGTCGCAACGGCCACGTAGATGGTACGTTCAAAGCCCTGCAATGCTTCGACGATACGTTGTTGCGGTTCATACCGCTGGTATTTTTTCTTGAAGTAGTAGTTTTTCAGCTGTTCTTCAAGATATGGGACGACCTCCTCCCCTCTCATGAATTTTTGGCGATTCATTACACATCAACAATCAAGGTTATTTATAAATATTATCCTTTTTTCTCAAAACATGATACAATAAATAAGAATATCATTCATGCACGGTGGTACCTACGCGTTCTCCGCGCACGAGGCGAACGATGCGTTCAGGGTCGCTTCCATTCACGAAGTGGAGACGTATGTGAGAGCGCACGAGGTTGTTCACGGCGACCGTGTCGAACAGTTCGTACTGTCCCGCACCAGCACCCGATGCCGAAACGATCTCTCGAAGCTCGGCATATGTGGCGTCCTCAAGCGGGCGCGCGTCGTCGTATCGTGAGGGATCCTTGTCATAGAGGTAGTCAACGTCGGTGGCGTTGACGAGGTAGCCTGCCCCCATGGCCTCACATAGGAGCGTTGCAACGGCATTGGTCGACTGTCCTGGCTGCATGCCGCCGGCGACGACCATTCTTCCCTCTCGCAGCTGACGCACCATCTCGTCATAGGTTTTGGGAGGATATGGGGCTGCAAGGTCGGCAAGGCGCGAGATGAATAGCATCGCATTCATGCGCGTTGCCATGACCGCCACGAAGTCCTTGTCCGCTTGGCCGTAGTCCGGTGCGAGCCCGCGTATGTATGAGCGTGCCGTGGCACCACCCCCCACGACGATGCCAACGGCGTGGCCCTCTCCGATCAGCGTTCGAACGGCATCACACATCGCGTCGATGCGCGAGGTGCGGATATTTCCATCTTCAAAGAGGAGTGATCCTCCATATTTAATCACTAGGTCCATCTTTTTCACTCATCAAGCATTATGGTTGTTTCTGTGTTTTTCACACCAGGGATAGCGCGAATGGTAAAGAATACGAATTCAGAGAGCGCTTTCATGTTCTCGTGTTCCACGAAAGCGACCACGTCATGTAGCGAGTCGACCTTGACGACGAAGACGACCTCATCCTGGCCCTCCAACTCGTCGATGACCGTATAGGGGTCCAGCGCCTTGATTCCAATCAATCCTTTCGTGGTCATGCTCTCACCTCATGGGACGAACTTGAGCGGATGAACGTCGAGCACTCCCTCGACCTTCTTCAGTTGTTTGAGAAGGGCCGGTACGTCGCTATGGTCCAACGTGAGGAAGACGATGACATCAAAGCTGCCAAACGCTTTGAAGGTATGCGAGATGCCCGCAAGCGACCCGGATTCCTGGCATACGGCATCTTCCATGCCGGGCACGATTTTGAGTCCCACGATTGCCGTGACGCCTTCGTAGGAAGCACGATCGACCATAAGCATTCTATTATTCCCATCCTTATATAATTATTCTCGAAGCGGCTTTGCACGCATGGTCAGCATCAATGAACGAAACGATGCGCACACGCTCAACAAGTTCAACCCACCTGATGGGATTGCAGTTCGGAGATGCGCTCTACGACGCGCTCTCCGTCCAGTTCTGTTATACAGCCCTTCTCTGCCAGCTTCTCTTCGATGGATGGTGTCACAGGGATGCGGACGCCCGTGATGACAGGATAGCCGTGATGTACGAGGGCGAGTGCCGAAGTGAGGATCTTGGCGTTCTTCCAACCAGGCACCAACACGATCGGCGTGGGGGCAAATCCCCTCCCATGAATCTTCCCTATCTCGCAGAACCCTATATGGGCCACGCCCGGCGCGTTCATGGTAGAAGTGCTCCCTTCGTACATGTGTGCCCCGGTCACGAGCACGAGATAGCCATGTTCCACCAAATCGGTGACGAGCCCTTCCATGTGCCATGAGCACGTTGGGCTTGCCGCTCCGAACAGGACGACGACGCCTTCTATGTCCCCCTGCTCGTACGCACGATTGATCGTCGCCACATCAAGCGTGGCGCCTGTCGTATGTAGCTCTGGCGCCGGGAGCTCGCATTTAGGTCCCTTGCGCGACGCGAAGTGTTTGAGTGCCTCTTCAAGCGAGGCACGCTCGCTTCCAAACGTATGGATGGCGTCGATGCATCCTGTCGCCAGCGCATTGTCAAGTATGAGATAATTGCCAATGCACGGTATGCCTCGTTGATATGCCAGTTCGGCGCCAGGGTAGCCAAGGGAGACGATATTGACCCCGTGCGCTCCGGCACGTTCGATGCTTTCAGCGGCCTCGGTCGTTCGTGTGAACTCGATCAGGTCATGAATGCCCTGGGGTGAGGAGACGGCGCAGATGTTAACGGCCTCTGGGTGTAGCCCGCCCAATCCAAACGGCACCGTACGCACTGTTCGATAGGGCGCAAGGAGCCCATCTATCTCGTCTGAATAGGAACGGGATACATAGACCATTCGCGCGGCGGCTTTGAGAAGGCTTTCCAGGTCATATATCATGGTGATATGCCGTTTGTACGTCTTGTATTCGCCCAGACCCTCTGCGATCTTTTCTGCCAGATTCTTCATGGCCATCTCGTCTGGCGTTATGCCGCAGGGTACCCGCGACGTACTGCCGTCAAACGTGCATGGACCCAGGTCGCACGCATCGCAGACAAGACCCATCCGCAGTTCGTCCCGCACATGCGCCTGTTCCCTGATACCGTCAAAGATCTTCTCATACATTTCTACGACCTCCCATAGTGTTGTCTGAGCATCTTTCACGCCGTATTAAAGGTTTTCTACTTATTATTTAAGGTGCGTCATCCCAGCATGTCTAGCGCAACGGAATGAGTTTCGCCACAACGCCGCACCATAAGGGATAATTATTTAATATGCAAAACGGAGATGTAGGCACTGTAATACAACGGAGGTGTTTTATTGAAAAATTGCAATGAGCAACACAAATGTTTTGGTAAGTGTGTTCGCCCGAAGGGACACGATGGCAAACATCTGTGTGGAAACTGTGGTATGGAGTTCTAACTCTTATCGCAAACACTGAATCATAGCTTTACTTTTTCTCTTCTCTCTTTTATGAATATATGAAATCTTTTTTCGAAGTTAACTAACAAACAAATCTTATTGACTTATGATAATTCCCCTAGGGGAATTATTAAAAAGCTTGAGAATTGCGAAGCCTAACAAAAAAACTTTGCCAACGTGTAAAAA
>DSAJ01000175.1 GCA_011372835.1 Methanomicrobia archaeon
GACCAACCGGAGCCGTTGCTATAAAAAACGGCATGTAATAAAAAAGGATGTAAGGGTCTAGAGGCCCTTGGCATTTTCGATAAGCTCTGCTGCAGACTTCTTGGAGATGCCCTTGATCTCGGCCAGGGCGTCCACGTCGGCCTTTGCGATGTCCTCTGCGGAGGAGTATCCTGCCTCATGTAGTCGCTCGGCGGTCTTCGGTCCGACGCCCGCGATCTCTTCGAGTGGCACACCCTCTTTCTTCGGAGCGGGTTTTGCCTTCCCCTTTTTGGGTTTTTCTGCCGTTGGTTTCGCTTCCTTGGCGGGTCGCGGGGTCTCCTCAACGGGCTCAGGAGCATTCTCGATCTGTTCCATTATCATCCTGAGCGACTCGATGTTGTCCTCGCGTACGCTCTGTCTCAGCGTATCAACGGGAAGGCCCATCCAGAGCGTTTCCTTCACAGAGAGGCCAGCGGCCTCCAGCTCTCCACGGGAAAAGCCCCTCCCTCTGCGGATCTTTGATTGATTCTTATAAATGATATGTACTTTTGGTTCAATCATGGTCATCACCTTTGGTAGGAGACTACAGGAATAACTTTATAAATGTTTCTTAATTGCGGGCGCGCTCAAAGACCGGCCATCTGTGGTCATCCCTGTTTGACAGAAAAGAGATTTATATATCCGCGTCCACTTCCGTATTGAGCATCGATGAACGAACGACACATTCTTCTCGGAGCACTTGCACTTGAACTCGCGTGGGTGGGTGGCATACTCCTGGCGCCCGTTCTCGCTTCACACGGTTCGGAGTTGGCGCCGTATGTGTACGAATCGTATGCACGGGTATGCCACCAGCGCCTCGAACGCACAATGGTGGTTATGGGTGAACCCATGGCAGTCTGCGCCCGCTGTTTTGGCATCTATGCAGGATTTCTTTTGGGGACGGTCCTCTACCCCCTCTATGCACGATTGGAAAAAAGGGGTCCGCCCGACATCAGGCACGTGCTCGTGGCCGTGCTGCCCCTCGCCATCGACGGAGGGACCCAGCTTCTTGGTCTTCGCGAGAGCACGAACGTTATTCGTCTCTTGACGGGCGGATTGTTCGGGATTGTCTTCGTTCAGTACTTCATACCCCTGGTTGCGGCTCGACTGGCGGATTCCGAGTGAGGCTGATATAGTAGAGGGTGAATGCGACGATGAAGAATCCATTCACGAGCTCGGCGAGGAATCCACCAATAACAGGTATGATTCCGAGGATCACCGCAGCGATGATGTAGATGATGTATATCACCAGTATGTCGGGCCAAACCTGCTTGGCGAGCTGGAACGAGTTCCTGAACGAGTCGGTGATGTTGTAGTTGTCAAGCACGATGCTCTGCCTTACGAACACTGTGGCCACAACAACGACCACATAGCCTATGCAGCATGCGAGCACGCCCAGTATCTCAAGAATCGCTATGATGATGGCCGCGATGATGAGTAGCAACCACTTGTCCTTCATGAAGTCGAACGCGCTGTTGAGGTCGACAGGTCGCCCCTCCCACGCATCGGCTGCCATCACGATGGCGATGCCGCTGACGAGGATGGCCACGATGCGGGTGACGATGCTCAGGAGCGCCGACCCTGCGATGACCGCGCCTATCGAGGGAAAGAACGTGTCGAAGTTGCCGTCCTGTAATACGCCTTCATCGAAACTACCGAACGCCGACGTGGCGGACCCGGAGATGGCCATTCCACCGATGAGGGACACGATCGCCGGTATCAGGAATATAAGGACTATGATTGGATATTTGCTGACGATAGAGAGGCTCTCGTTGATCGCCCTGCTAACCGTCATTTTTGTATGTTGTGCCATGATGGAGAA
The DNA here is from genome assembly GCA_011372835.1 of Methanomicrobia archaeon. Lineage (GTDB taxonomy): Archaea > Methanobacteriota_B > Thermococci > Methanofastidiosales > NM3 > NM3. The sequence goes on from DSAJ01000175.1 coordinate 1,841, forward strand.
TATAGCGTCCTTTTTTTATATTTTTTGTCATAGTGAGTGTCGGCTATCGGCGTAATCACATTCAAAAGACCCTACGATTGAGCTCACAGGGATTATCAGCACGAAGGAAGGGGGATTGTTTCGATTCTCTTGCCGAAGCGACACGCGTATCATCTCAGCATTATCACGTCTTCTGAAAACAGATGCTCGCTCAGCCGCACCCTTGTCTACCTATCGAATGTATGCACTATACATACCAAATGGTGCGGCTATTCGGCTACAGCTGTTGCCAGGGCTTTGAACAAAATCGGGACATCGTGCCCTGCATGGGCTCGTCCATTTTTTTCACCCTCAATAACTGATGGGACCTAGGGAAATGGCATCCTTGCAGGCAGATGCCACCGTTGTACCAAAAAGTTTAAATATTATATGAACATATAGTAAAGCTAACTACAAGTTAATGTGGAGGTGAAGCATCATGAGATATGATCCGTGGGAAGAATTAAGGAGGATACAGGAAGAGATGGACTCGCTCTTCGGAACGTTTCTAAGGCCCGCCCGCCGCCGCCTGGAGGGCGGTGAGGAGAGACCACCCTCTCGCGACGTGGTACCGTATGCCGAGCCTGCAGCAGACGTCGTTGACAAGGGCGAGGAGTTCAAGGTCATGGTCGACCTTCCTGGCATGAACAAGGAGGACATTTCCGTGACCGTGCGAGACAACGTCGTTAACATCCGCGCCGAGAAGAAGACGGAGCGGGAAGAGGAGCGTGAAGGGTACTACTTCCAGGAGCGCGGCTATCAGGGATTCACGCGTTCGATACCGCTCCCCGACGACGTCGTGCCCGACAAGACGCAGGGACAGTACAACAACGGCGTGCTCGAACTGACTCTCAAGAAGAAACATCCAACGTCCGAGAAGGAGTTCAAGGTCACCTTCGATTGAATGGTTCATTGTGGGAGGGACCCATACCTCCCTCCTGATTTTTTTTCCTTTTGATGCTTTTTTAACGCAATCTTTTTTATAGGGACCCCTTAGATGACTCAAATGGTGTGAACATGAGTACACTTAGATGTGACAAATGCAGCGGCTATTACTGTTTCGCAGGGAACTGGGACGAATCAAAGGCACCGGAGAACTGCCCCATGTTGCTCTACCCGGAGATATTTGCATGTGCACGCGACCGAAGCCTCGAGGAGAAGGTACGCGAGCTTAACGTGCCTGCCGCCATGGTCGAAAAGGAAGGGTTTGCCAAGATCGACGGCAAGAATGCGCCATGCTATCCGCGTATACGGGAGATAGTGGAGTTTGCCAAGAAGACGGGCAGGACCCATATCGGCATTGCGTTTTGCAAGTCTTCTAGCGCCGAGGCCAAGATGATAGGCGATATCTTCGACTCGTTCGGGCTCGATGTCGATGCCGTGCTGTGCAAGTGTGGCGGCATCAGCAAGAACGAGGTCGGCATACCAGAGGAATACAAGGTCCGCGGTGCGGGTGCGTTCGAGGCATCGTGCAACCCCGTGACGTAGGCAGAGCTCTTCAACAAACTGGGAACGGACATCAACGTACTCGTCGGACTGTGCTTGGGGCACGATATGATCTTTACAAAGCACTGTGACGCGCTTGTAACGACGCTTATCGTCAAGGACAAGGTCACAGGGAACAATCCGCAGGCAGCGCTCTACAATATCTTCGCAAAGCGCGCCTACTTCAAACCATAAAAAGAGATAAAAAGAGGATGGGCGGCCCTACGGCTTTATGCCCATCTTCGCTTCCTTTTCTGCTATTGTCAGCTTTGTCTTGATCACCGTGTCGGGGTTGAGCGATATCGAGTCGATACCGCACTCGACCAGGAACTCGGCGAAGTCGGGGAAATCTGACGGTGCCTGGCCGCATATGCCGATCTTTTTGCCCTTTTCCTTGGCGACCTCTATGACACGGGCCACCATGCGCTTGACCGCGATGTTGCGCTCGTTGTATATATGTGCGACAAGCGCTGAGTCCCTGTCGAGACCGAGCGTGAGCTGTGTGAGGTCGTTAGAACCGATGGAGAATCCGTCGAACACCTCGCTGAACTCCTCCGCGGCGATGACGTTTGAGGGAAGTTCCGCCATGACATAGACCTCGAGGCCATTCTCGCCCTGCTTAAGGCCGTACTCAGCCATGACGTCGATGACCTTCTTGCCCTCCTCGGGCGTCCTGCAAAACGGCACCATGGTCTTGACGTTTGAAAGCCCCATATCGTCACGCACGCGCTTGATGGCGATGCATTCGAGACCGAAGGCGGGTTTGTAGTCCTCGTCGTAATAGCGTGAGGCGCCCCTCCACCCTATCATTGGGTTGCTCTCCTTTGGTTCGTAGAGGTATCCGCCGATGAGGTTGGCATACTCGTTGGTCTTGAAGTCGGAGAGCCGTACGATGACGTCGTTGGGGTAGAAACCTGCCGCGATCCTTGCTATGCCGTGGCTGAGCGTCTCGATGAAGAACTCGGTCTTGTCTTCGTATCCCTTCGTCTTCTCCTCGATGGCGGCGACGACCTCGGCAATGCGCTCGTCAGTTTTCGCCTGCTCCCTGAGGTCATCGAAGTGGATGAGCGCGAGCGGATGGATGCCGATGTACGAGTTTATGATGAACTCCTCTCGTGCGAGACCGACACCGTCGTTTGGCATCTGACCCTGCACGAAGGCCTGTTCTGGGATGCCTGCGTTCATCATGATCTTCGTGCGCGTCTCTGGAAGCTTTTCGAGGTTCGTCTCCTCTATCTCGAAGTCGAGAAGCCCTTCATACACCTTGCCGGTCTCGTCGACGCACGAGACGGTGACGTCCTGGCCCGTCTTGATGTGCTCGGTCGCGTCCTCGGTGCCGATGACGGCGGGAATGCCGAGCTCACGCGAGACGATGGCGGCATGGCAGGTCCTGCCACCGCGGTTCGTGACGATGGCCGATGCAATCTTCATGATAGGTTCCCAGTCGGGGTCGGTCATGTCGGTCACGAGGACCTGACCCTTCTTGAAGGTCTCTATCTCACTGGCCGATTCGATGATATGGGCCGTCCCCTGTCCAATCCTGTCGCCAACGGAGAGACCTTCGACAAGCACGTTGCCCTTCTCCTTGAGTCTGTAGGTGCGTACCACGTTCATATCCTTTTGGGAGTGGACCGTCTCGGGTCGCGCCTGGACGATGAAGAGCTTTCCGGTACCCACCTTCTCGCTGTCGCCGTCCTTGGCCCATTCGATGTCCATGGCCTTACCGTAGTGGCGCTCGATAACGACCGCCCACTTGGCGAGCTGCAGGATCTCGTCGTCAGTGACGACATAGCGCACGCGGTCCTTTTCAGGAACATCGACGTTCTTTACCGGTTCGTCCTCGTCCTCGGCGTAGATCATCTTGATCTTCTTGCCTCCGACCTTCTTTGATATGATCGGACGGTGCGTATCGAGGGTAGGCTTGAACACATAGTACTCGTCGGGATTGACCGCCCCCTGCACCACGTTCTCGCCGAGACCGTATGAGCCGGTGATGAAGACAGCATCGCTGAATCCGGACTCCGTGTCGATTGAAAAGATGACACCGGCGCTCGCGGAGTCGGACCTGATCATCTTCTGCACCCCTATGGAGAGATACACGTCAAAATGGCCAAATCCACGGTCCTCTCGATATGATATCGCCCTGTCGGTAAACAATGATGAGAAACAACGCTTGCATGCATGAATGAGATTTTCATCTCCCTTGATGTTGAGATACGTCTCTTGCTGGCCGGCAAACGACGCATCGGGGAGGTCCTCGGCCGTTGCGGACGAACGCACAGCCACGTCTGGATCGGACTCGTATCCGAACTTTTCAGACATTTCCTTGTAATGTGATATGATCTCCTCTTCGAGATCCTTAGGGAGCTCGGCATCGAGGATGATCTTTCTGACCTTCTTGCCACGCTCGCGCAGATTCTTTATGTCGTGCGTGTTGAGGTCTGAGAGCACGTCCTTGATCTTGTCCATAGCGCCGGACTGCTCCATCAAGTAAATATACCCCTCGGCGGTGATCGCAAACCCGTCGGGCACGCTGACGCCCTCTGATTTGAGGTTTTGGATCATCTCGCCGAGTGACGCGTTCTTGCCGCCAACCAGGGGCACGTCGTCAATACCCAATTCTTCGAACCATTTAACATACTTAGCGCACATATGGCACCCTCCAAGATGAATTTTACTTAGGCTACTCTCTATAATTTAAAAGGTTTTTGTAGAATAATAATACAAATCTTCCATAAATATATGTATTGTTGTAGAATTGTGATATATGGCTCTCTATTTCAATCTAAATGATAAGATTTTTTCTGTCTTTAATACTATCAAACGCTTATTTTTACGTATTCTTGACACTTATGCGCTACGTTGCCCTTCTGATGAGGGGATGGCGTGCACGCGCTCATGCAAGCGCGCGCTCAGAGGCTGACAACGCCGTGATCAGCAGCTCTTCGGGGGCACCATCACTCCCCTCGCATACACCTCTGTCTGCATGCGATTGAGCATTGCCAGGGTAGCGTAGACCAATATTAAAAGC
>DSAJ01000023.1 GCA_011372835.1 Methanomicrobia archaeon
CCTCAAGATCGTCATGGATGCGACGAGTATGCAGTTTCTCGATGAAACGTTTGATTGCGCAACGCTTTTCTACACGCTGCTCTACACGTCGCCCGAGGAGAAGCGCAGCATCCTCGCAGAGACCTATCGCGTGCTCCAAACGGGCGGGGAACTCCACATCTGGGACGTCACCATACCGCCGCGAGGCGATATGAAGGAGGACCTCTATGCCGTGCGGCTCTCTGTCACCATCCCTGGGAAGATCATATCAACAGGGTATGGCTCGTACTGGACACAATCGCAGGATGCGGCATCGATCAAGGAGTTGTGCGCATCGGAGGGATTTGACCTCGTGGACGAAGAGTCGACGTCGAATTCATACCACCTCACGTTCAGGAAGATGCCCTGATAGTCCCACAAATCGCGTCCGGGCGCGAAGACCCTTAATCTTTTTTCCATCCTCGATCAAACAACATGGTCGTGTGCCGTTTCCCTGAATATCCCTATGACGCGGGATGTATGGTGGATCACTCGCCCGAACCGGACTGGCCGGCGCCGTTGCCGCGCAGGCACCGTATCGAAAGCCCCTGTTCCTCAAGCGCATAGAGGCGCCGTTCGAAGCGGTGCAGCTCCTCATCGGTCATCAGGATGATGTGCACACCCTCGATCGAGCTGTGCATCACGCGCCCCACGCGCTGGGCCTCCTGTCGCCTGCTGCCACCTAGGAAGTCGTACTCTACCACCGCGTCAAGCGTTGGTAGCGAGAGCCCCTCGTCCCCGACGCGTGAACAGATCACCATACGATGTGAACGAATGACGTTCATGCGGTCCACGGTACCTCCGTGAACGAAGGGCACACCAAGCTCTTGCGAGAGCTGCTGACCCTTGCGCAACGAGTCGCAGAAGATGAGCACGCGTCCCGTGAGCGTGCGGACGAGTGCCTTGAGACCCTGTCGCTTCGCATGCTGGGACGTGTAGAGGTAGACCGTCACATCGGGGCTGCGCACTGCGCCGATCGTTATCATATCGTGCCACCCAAGCCCTATCGGGAACCCCGTGAGCGCGAAGATGTACTCCGTGCGCCCATCCTCGCGATACGGCGAGGCGGAAAGACCGATGCGATACGTCGTTTTGATCGTGGCCAGACGCGAGAACGTGGTGGCGGGGAGATGATGCACCTCATCGAAGATGGTGAGCGCGGTGTTGCCGACACCGTAGACCCATCCCTTGCGGCCGGTGAGGTACTGGTACGTATGCACCTGCCACTCATCAGGGAATCGACAGTAGGTGAGTATGCGCTCCTCCCACTGTTCACGAAGCGTTACCGAGGGCACGATCACGAGCTTGTTCCCGTTGATGCGCTCGCCACAATAGAGCGAGAAGAACGTCTTGCCTGCGCTCGGTGGCCAGTAGACGCCGACCATACCTGTGCGAAGGAACGTCTCCCACGCCCGTTGCTGGTAGTCGCGCAGCTCGATGGAGCGCGGCGGCGGCCTGAGGTCGCGGGACACGACAGGCGACGGGACAAACGGCAGGTTGCCATCATCGATGATACGTGCGATGAGCTCGAACTCGCGACCCTTGCGTACGCAAAGCGAGCATTCGCCCGCCTCGCCGTCCACGAGCTCCCCATAGCGCCTTTGCGCCCTGTCGCGCTCCTCCCTCGATGAGAAGACGACGGTGCCGTTGGCGACCTTTGCGCTCTCGAAGAGTGGTGATATCCCTACCTTCTCACGGACATCTGCTGGCAGCGGCGATATCCAGTCGACATACTTGTTGACGATGAAGTAGTTATACGAGTCCGTCTGGCGTTCGAGATGGCCGAGATAGAAAGGCACGAATCGCGGTACGATCACCCATACCTCGTTCCTGCCGCGCGGGAGGAGTGCATAGGGTGTCTCGAAGAACGCGGAAAGATGCGTGGGATCCATGCCCTCGAAGTGGGACGCGATGTCGTCATGCGAGCTGTTTTCATTGCCGTCCACGGACGCTTCACCCATACGACCTGTGAGGGAGACCATTTATAATTATCTCATCGCCATGCGCTCGCGTGCGGGTGGGTCATCGCCCTCGTGCTTGACGGTCCTGACCCGTTCCTCCGTAATAAGTCCCTTCAGTACACGTTTCAACACGCGGGGCCTTATGCATCCGATGTTCCCGACCAGGCCGGGCGCCTCCGCCACATGAGGAGCTGTGGAAAGGCGCTGGGCTGCACCGATCGAACCGCCGACACCACCACGCAACAGCACATGCATTCAATCATCTCACGAATATGCCAGAAGTCATCAGCGCATGCGCAGTAGGCACGTGCCAGGGCGGGCCTCATCGCCAATGCACCAGGTTGGTACGTTGTTTTAAAAAATAGACGGGCATGCATGACACGCTGCAACCGGTGACGACGCTAGCTGTGTCGTGAAAAGGAGCGAAAATAGGAAAAAAGAAGGAAAAAGGGCCACGTCTTAGTGCGTGGCGCAGCCAAAGCAGGGATCGTATGCGCGAAGCGCCACTTCGACCCTGTTCATCTGGTCGACGTTGGTGTTGCCGCTTGCAAGCTCTGCGCGCGCAGCCTTTGCGATCGAGAGCGAGATGGCGGCCGCGTTGTGCGTTGTCGGCACGATGAGGTTGACGTCCTTGATGAGGCCTTCGTCGTCGACCACGTAGTCGTGGATAAGCGTGCCGCGTGCAGCCTCGACGCTACCGACGCCGCGTCCCTGGATCTCCCCGACTGGATTTCTCAGCTCTCCCTCGACGAGTATATCGCTGTCGGCAAGGTCGCGAAGCATCTCGCTCACGTTGAGCACCTCGGTGAGGCGCGTCCAGTGGTAAGCAAGCGTCATGTTACAGGGCCTGCCAAGCGTCTTTTCGAGCAGCTTGCCCTCCTCGTTGGCAAGCGGTGTCGAGTAGCTCGTGCTAGCATTGTAGCGGCCCAGCGGACCGACACGGTAGACGCCGTTTTCCGGTGATTCAACAAGACCCTTCCAGCCGAGCTTGCGGTAGAACGGGAACTTCATGTACGAGTACTCCTCCACGGCCTCCCCTATGTAGTCAAGATAGTCGAAGGGGACGAAATTGGCAAGCTGGGTGCCGGTCGTGTCGGTCAGGCGGAGATCGCCGTCGTAGTACTCGGGTTGATTGTCCTTGTTGACGGTGCCGAGGTTGTATGTCTCGAGCTCGTACTCGGAGCTCTTGAGCGCATCCGCGAAGAAGTCACTTCCCATGACCTTGTCATGGAAGATGGAAAGCGTCGTCTGGGCGAACTCGATGCACGACTCGGCCATCGAGCGCACCTCATCGCGCTCCTCCTCGGTGAGGCCCTTGGAGACGCCGCCCGGTATGCCAAACGCAGGGTGTATCGCCTTTCCGCCAAGCATGCGCACCATCTCCTGGCCGTACTTACGGTGTTCCATGATAGTGGAGGCTATCTCCTTGCCGTAGGTCTCGATGATGCCGATGATGTTTCGCTTCCCCACCGGCGTGTCGGGACCAAGCAGGAGGTCGGGCCCTCCGAGGTAGTAGAAGTGGAGGAGGTGGTCCTCGATCATGTAGCCGTAGTGCATGATCCGCCGAAGCGCGGTGGCGCGCTCGGTCGGCGGTGCGTTATACGCCATGTCGAGTGTCTTGATCGATGCCAGATGGTGTGGCACAGGGCAGACGCCACATATCCTGCTCGTGAGCTGGGGCATGTACTCGGCCTGCCTGCCGACGCAGAACTTCTCGAATGCCCGAAGCTCGGGGATCTGGAGATAGGCCTGCTTGAGCGTCCCGTCGTCCTCCGTGAATATCTTAATATTGCCGTGACCCTCGAGTCGCGTGATCGGATTGATCTCTATTTCACTCATCGTTATACCTCCTTTTCAGGAATGATGTGGGGAGACTGTACATATAGAAGAACCCCACCGGGTCGCGAAGCGATGCAAGGGCCTCTGCGACCTCCTCCGCCGTGGCTTCGCGTTCGTTCTCGACGGCTATGAGCGACGTTATGGCGGTCACCATGCGCGACCCCTGCTCCTGAGAGGCCGGGGGCGGCCCCATGCAGCCTGTGCATGGCATATTGGCAGACGGACAGGCGGCCTTGCATCCGCCACGCGTGGCGGGGCCCATGCAGGGGATGCCTTGCTCGAGGAGGCATAGCGAGGTATCGACGTCATCGTCGTATATCCTACGTGCCTTGCCGACCATCTTCTTGCGTTTTTCCTTGTCGCACTCGTCGCAGACCGTCTTTTCGGTAGAGAGCACGGCTCCCTTGCGCGGAAGCTCGCCGCTCATGAGCGCCGCTACCGCCCCTTCTATGACGGGCAGCGGCGGCGGGCATCCTGGTATGTAGTAATCAACGTCAACGACGTCGTCAAGTGCGCTGACCTCCGTTCGAAGCGCGGGAAGGTCGATCGTGTTGCCGTCCTTGACGCATGTCGTGCACGGCATCGTTCCGTCCTCGTTCCCGAAGACGGGCGTCTTTCGGTAAACGTAATCGAGCGTCTCGTCACGGCTCGAGAGGTTGCCAAGACCGGGGATGCCCCCAAGATGCGAGCAGGACCCGAACGCGATCATCACCTTCGACTTCTGCCTCAGGAGACGTGCGATCTCCTCGTTCTCTTCGTTCCTGATGCAGCCGTTGAAGAAGCAGACCTCGATCTCGCCGTCCTCGAGGTTGCGGATGTCATCATACTTCGTGTCAATGGCCACCGGCCAGAACACGATGTCGAACGCATCAACAACGTCATAGATCTTCTCGCCGAGGTCGACAACGGCGACCTCGCAACCACCGCAGGACCCGGCCCAGTAGAATGCGATCTTGGGCTTACTCATCCGTCGCACCCCCGTTGATCGGTGATGGTCCGAGCTCGCGGATCTTTTCCGTCATGTCGTTGACCACGTGAGCAAAACGCGCGCCCTCTGCGGCAGAGACCCACTCGAGCCGCAACCGTTCGGGGTTGATGCCGAACTGCTCGAGCATGCGCCTCATGAGCTCCATGCGGCGTCGGGTCTTGTAGTTGCCCGACATGTAGTGGCAGTCACCCGGATGGCATCCCGCGATGAGGACGCCGTCCGCTCCCTTCTCGAACGCCTTGAGGACGAAGAGGGGGTCGACACGGCCAGAACACATGACGCGTATGACGCGCACGTTGGGCTTGTACTTCGTTCGTGACGTCCCGGCAAGGTCGGCACCGGCGTACGAACACCAGTTGCAGAGGAATCCCACGATCTTTGGTTCAAAGGATTCTTCAGTCATTGAGAACAGCTCCTATCTGTGCAAATATCTGCGTGTCCCTGAAATGGTTGAGGGATATGGCACCAGCGGGGCAGGCGGCACCGCACACGCCGCACCCCTTGCAGAGCGTGTCGTTGATCTCCATCACGCCCTTCTCCTCGTTGAAGTGGTGCGCATCGTAGGGGCAAAGCGACTCGCATATCCTGCATCCGCCGCACAGGTCGGTGTCGACCACCGCGTTGTACGGCTCGATGGTGATCTTGCCCTTTGAGAGCACGTCGATGACATGCGCTGCAGCGGCACCCGCCTGGGCCACCGAATCGGGAATGTCCTTTGGTCCCTGTGCGCAGCCTGCAAGAAAGATGCCGTCGGTGACGGTGTCAACGGGCCGGAGCTTGGGATGCGCCTCGAGATAGAATCCGTCAGACGAGTTGGAGATGTGGAGCAGCTGCCCCATCTCGTTGCTGTCGGCGTTGGGTATGATGCCCGTGCCGAGCACAAGGAGGTCGACCTCCTCGTCGAACGGTTCGGCCATGAGCGAGTCCTCGCCGCGCACATGCACCTTTCCGTCCTCCTCGAATACCTCTGATATGAGGCCGCGTCTGTAGTGGACGCCCTCCTTTTGCACGCGCTCGTAGAACTCCTCGTAGCCCTTGCCGAACGCACGGACGTCGCAGTAGTAGACGGAGACGTCGGCATCGGGGATGTGTTCCTTGACGAGGTGTGCCTGTTTGGCGATGTACATGCAGCAGACACGTGAGCAATACGGATTTCCAACACGCTTGTCGCGAGAGCCTGTGCAGGACGCGAACGCGATCTTTTTAGGTACCTTTCCGTTGATGACGAGCTCGCCGCTCGTCGGTCCGTTGGGGGAGAAGATGCGCTCGAACTGCAACCCGGTAAGCACGTTGTCCAGGTCTTTGTAGTGAAGCTCGGGCTTCTGGGCCGGATCGAACTCACTGTAGCCCGTGGCGACGACGATGGTCCCCACCTCGACCTCCTCGATCTCCTCCTTCTGTTCGAAGTCGATCGCATTAGCGCTGCAGGCTTCAACGCAGCTGGGCGACTTGCCGCACTTGCCGCGCGTGATCATGAGACAGCTGTCGGGGTCGATGGTGTACTTGAGCGGGACCGCCTGCGGGAATGGCACGTAGATGGC
>DSAJ01000061.1 GCA_011372835.1 Methanomicrobia archaeon
ATATATAATATATAGAAAATCGTTCCAAAAACAGCCCTCATTACCGCAAGATTGTGTCCTATTTTCCACAAAACCGAAACCTTTTTATACATCTGTTAAGCAGTCGCATCGGAAATAGGAATTCCAAAATAACCATGGAATTCTGATTTTTTTTAAACCTACAGGAAGGATTTTAATTCAAGTGGAGGGAAATGAATGTTAGACTTGGAATCTTTGATAGCTATCCTTGAAGCTTGTAAGAAAAACAAAATTGCAGAATTGATTGTACGAAAGGATTCAGTTGAAATCAGGACTGTATCCCCATCCGGTGGCGCCGCCCCCGCGGCAGCCGCACCACAGCCTCAAGTCTCGCTTCCAGCAGAGGAGGAAGCGGAGGAAGAGGCAGCTGCACCGGCAAAGCCGGCCGAACCCGCAGCTTCTACCAACGTTATTCAGCTTACCGCCCCGACGCCCGGTGTGGCCTACGTCCACCCAGGTACGACAGTTGACCGCGAGCCACTGCCAAAAGAGGGCGACGTCGTTGAGGCAGGTCAGGTCGTTGGTCTCGTCGAGGCCATGAAACTGTTCAACGAGGTTACCGCTCCTAAGAAGGCCAAGTTGTCCAAGATTCTTGTTGAAAACGAAGAGATTGTCAAAACAGGAGACGTACTGATTGAGCTTGAGCCTCTCTAGAGCTGGGTGTCACAGGAACGTGATCAAATGGAAGAGATAAACCTTGTAAAAGACATATTCTTCTCACCCAGTAAGGCCGTAAGCAAGAAGGACAAGAAGATCGAAGAGGCCAAGAAAGGATGGGACAAGTCCGGGGAGGACACGCGAAAGCGCATGGTTGACGCGAAGTCCTTCCGGAAGGCCGGAACGAAGGTCGTCGACGCATCCGATTGTGTTGCGCTTCTCGAGGCAGTATTGAGGCCCGGAGACCGGGTCTACATCGAGGGTGACAACCAAAAACAGGCAGACTTCCTCGCAGCATGTCTCACCAAGTTGGACAAGACGAAGGTCAACAACCTTCACATGCTTCAGTCGGCCCTCGCATTGTCGGACCACCTGAAGGTCTTCGAAAAGGGCATCGCCACAAAAGTCGACTTCTGTTATTCCGGGCCCGTTGCCTCGGAGCTCGCCACTATGGTCATGGAAGGCAAGATCAACATCGGTGCCATCCATACGTACGTCGAACTCTTGTGCCGCATGTACCTTGACCTGATCCCAAAGGTCTCGCTCGTCGCGGCAAACGCAGCTGACAAGAACGGCAATCTCTACACGGGATTCAACACAGAGGAAACGCCAGCCGTCGTCGAGGCCAGCAAGTTCAGGAACGGCATCGTCATCGCTCAGGTGAACGAGGTCGTCGACAAAGTACCCAGGGTCGACATACCGGCCGAATGGGTCGACTTCGTCATAGCCACCGACGAACCATACTACATCGAGCCGCTCTTTACCCGGGACCCGGGACTCATCACGGAATCACAGATATTCATTGCCATGCTCTCGCTTGTCGGCATCTACGACAAGTACAAGATCAAGACGCTCAATCACGGCATCGGCTTCAACACGGCAGCAGTGGAGCTCCTTCTCCCGACCTTCGGTGAAGAGATGGGCATGAAGGGAAACATTTGCAGCCACTGGGCGCTCAACCCACACCCGACGATGATCCCTGCGATCGAGACGGGATGGGTAAAGACCATGATGCCATTTGGCAGCGAGGTCGGCATGGAGAACTATCTCATGACAAAGCCAGACATATTTCCCGTTGGACCTGACGGTACGATGCGTTCCAACAGGGTCATGGCACAGCTTGCCGGCCATTATGCTATAGACGCGTTCTTCGGCTCGACGCTGCAGATCGACCAGTACGGCAACAGTGCTGCAGCAACAGCGGGAAGGATACCCGGATTTGGCGGCGCCCCAAACATGGCGTGCAACGCCCCTGGAAGAAGGCACCCAAGTCCTGGATGGTTGCAGGCCTCGAAAGAGGATGGGATGAGAAAAGACCTCATAGGTCCTATCGACAGGGGAAGAAAGCTCGTCGTGCAGATGGTCGAGACCTTCGGCGAGGGCATGTCCCCCGTGTTCGTCGAGAAGCTTGATGCGTTCGAGCTGCAAAAGCAGGCAAAGTTTGCCATCCCACCCGTGATGATATATGCCGACAATCTCACGCACATCGTCACCGAGGAAGGTATCGCCTACCTGCACAAGTGCAAGACGCTCAAGGAGCGCATGGACGCCATCTGTGCCATTGCCGGCTACACGCCGCTTGGTATGAAGGCCGAGGAGAGCAAGACCAAGAAGCTCAGGAAGGATGGCATCGTGTCACTACCTGAGGACCTCAATCTCTCGTTCAACGACGCAAAGCGCTCGAAGCTAGCAGCAAAGAGCATGGCGGACCTCGTACGATGGTCGGACGGATTATATGAAGCCCCAACTCGATTTAGGAATTGGTAAGGAGGGATATGATGTTTAACAAAGTCCTTATTGCAAACAGAGGAGAAATAGCCGTAAGAGTGATCAGGGCATGCAAAGAGCTCGGCATCAAGACGGTCGCCGTCTATTCGGATGCTGACGAGAACGCCCTTCACGTCAAATTGGCCGATGAAGCTGTAAACATCGGTCCGGCGCCGGCAACAAAGAGCTACCTTAACATGATGAACATCATCAACGCCGCTATTGTCACCGGTGCCGAAGGAATCCACCCCGGATACGGATTCTTGGCAGAGAACGCCCGATTCTCCAAGTTGTGCAGGGCCAATGATATCAAGTTCATCGGCCCCTCGCCGGAGTCGATCGATCTCATGGGCGACAAATCAACGGCCAAGAAGACGATGATCAAGGGTGGCGTGCCTGTTACACCAGGTTCGGATGGTATTATAAAGAACTATAAGGAAGCCAAGGAGCTTACCGACAAGATAGGCTTCCCCATCATTTGCAAGGCCACCGCAGGCGGTGGCGGCAAGGGGATGCGCATGGTCAAGAACGGAAATGAGCTCGAGGCTGCGTTGCGCTCGTGCCAGACGGAGGCTCAGGCCGCGTTCGGCAACCCCGACGTCTATATCGAGAAGTTCATCGATGTCGCACGCCACGTCGAGATCCAGGTCATGGCCGACCAGCACGGAAACGCCATCTACCTCGGTGAACGCGACTGCTCCATCCAGCGCCGACACCAGAAGCTTGTCGAAGAGGGCCCCTCTCCCGCCGTATCTCCCGAGGTACGAAAGAAGATGGGCGAGGCAGCCGTCAAGGCAGCGCTCGCTGCGAAGTACGAAGGAGCCGGAACGGTCGAGTTCCTCTTTGATGACAGGACCAACGAGTTCTACTTCATGGAGATGAACACGCGTGTCCAGGTCGAGCACTGTGTCAGCGAGATGATCTCGCTTACCGATATCGTGAAGGTCGGCATACGGGTCGCGGCAGGCGAGAAGCTGCCCTACAAGCAGGAGGACATCTCCCTCAAGGGCCACTCGATCGAGTGCCGTATCAACGCCGAGGACCCTCAAACGTTCGCCCCATGCCCGGGGAAGATAGAAAAGCTGATCCTTCCTGGCGGTCCGTTCGTCAGGATCGACACGGCAGCGTTTGACGGATACGAGATACCACCCTACTACGACTCGCTCATCGCAAAGCTCATCGTCTGGGGAGAGGACCGCGAAGAGGCCATCGCACGCATGAACCGCGCGCTCGATGAGTTCATCGTCGAGGGCGTGACCACGACCATAGCGTTCCACAAGAAAGTGATGAACAACAAGGTATTCCAGGGCGGAGTGTTCCACACCGACTTCATCGCAAAACACCTCGAAGAGAGCAAGAACTCCGGAGGAGAGTAACGATGGCACTCACTGAGCTCAACTTTGAATTCACGCCCAAAGAACCCAAAGAGCTCAACGACGAATGGGGCCATGTGGGCATCGTCTCCTCGGGGGACCTCGAGATCCTCATCGAGAAGGGCAATGCCTACAAGGGCAAGGTCAGCTTCCACATCCTCACCACCGTGGTGGGATTTGACAACGTGTGGGAGACGGTCCTTGGCAGGCTCGTCGACAAGACGGGCCTCTCCGGTGTGAAGGTCAGCATCAACGACAACGCGGCAACGCCCGCTGTGGTGAAGCGCAGGTTGCAACAAGCAATCGAGAACGGGGGCGGACTACAGTAAGGTGATACCATGAGAATGGATTGGGAAGAACTACAGGAAAAGAGCTTTTACCGTTCATCGGCGCGCGAGCGTGCCTACGGTATCGTCGACCCCGGAACGTTCAGGGAGTTCCTCGGCCCCCGCGACAAGATGTACAGCCCCCACCTCGTCATCCTTGGTGAGGCAGTGGAATTCGACGACGGCATCGTCGTCGGCGTGGGCAAGATCGACAAGCATCCGGTCTTTGTCATCTCACAAGAGGGCAACTTCGTAGGAGGCGCCCTTGGCGAGATCAACGGAGCGAAGATGGCCTACATGTACAAGATCGCCCTCAAGTGCTATGAAGCGATGGAGGAGAAGTACGGCACGGTCCCCGAGGACCGAAAGCCGCTCGTCGTCGTGTCGTACGACTCGGGCGGTGTGAGGCTCCATGAGTCAAACGCAGGCCTCGTTGCGCACTCCGAGTGCATGGAGGCGCTCTGGAAGCTCCAGAACAAGGTGCCAAACATCTCGATCACCGGAAGCAGCCTCGGCGCATACGGTGCGCAGGGCTTCGTCTGCATGAGCGGGGACGTGGTGCTGGCAAACGACTACGGCAGGATCGGCCTGACCGGTCCGGACGTCATCCAGCAAGAGGTCGGCAAGGACGAGTTCGATGCGTCCGACCGCGCCCTCATCTGGAGAACGATGGGTGCACGAAGCAAGTACATCCTCGGCGACGTCGACTATCTCCTCAAGGACACCATCAAGGAGTTCAGGGAGAAGGTCAAGGAACTCGCCGACATGTCAATGAGCGAGATCTCCAAGCACCGACACCTTGGGTCGCTCGAGCTCGTTGAGGACAACCTCGATCTCGTCAAGGTCGCGGCCGAGCTCAAGATCGACGATTCCATGGACCTCTGGAAGTATTACGGCAACGAGGATCTCGATGAGCTTCCCGAGATGCCACAGGAGGAGTTCCTCAAGGTGGCCAAGCGACGACCTCGCAAGGGGGTGTGATCATGGTAGCAACGACAAACTTCCTCGGAAAGGCGCACGACGCCATCGAGTACATCTTCGACAAGGAGACCTTCGTCGAGAACAAGATAGGCAGCACTCGCCTCGACCCCGACCTCGCCCCTCCTGCGATGGTGGGTGAGGCCACGCTCGACGGTACGACATGTACCGTGCTCTCCGTCAACTCGCGCAGACCGAATCCACGCTTCAGGGTCGTGTTCAACGGCGTCATGGGCATGGAGGAGACCTACAAGTTCTCGCAGGCCCTTTACGCAACGATCGACGCCGACAAGGACAAGCCCATCGACGAGAAGCGTCCCGTCGTGCTCCTCATCGACACGCCTGGCAACAGCCCTGGCAAGATCGAGGAGATCGTAGGCATGACCAAGGGTACGGCTTCGTACCAGTTCGCGCTCATGGATGCGCGCGCTGCGGGACACCCCGTCATCGGCATGATCGTCGGACGCGCCATCAGCGGTGCGTTCCTCTGCCACGGACTGCTCTCTGACAGGATACTCTCGCTGCCCAAGGACTACGGAACCATCGTGCACGTCATGCCAACGACAAGCATCGCCGTCATCACGGGCATCCCTCTCGAGCGCCTCAACGAACTCGTCAAGACGAATCCCGTCTTCGCATCGGGCGCAGAGTTCGTCTACAAGCTCGGGACAATCGATGAGCTGCTCGACAACCCCGACCAGATGCGCGACGCCATCATCCGCAATATCGCGGAGGTCAAGGAACTGCGCAAACAGGGACGAGAGGACAAGCTCGGTATCTGGAACAGGGGTCAGGTCGGCGCAGAGCGCGGCGGCAGGGTCAAGCGCATAGAAGCGATCGAGAAGATGGAAAAAGAGTTCGAGAACATCTTGCCTGATCTCCTTGATTAAGGCAAACTCTTTTTATTCTTTTCTTTTTTATTCTTTTTATC
>DSAJ01000049.1 GCA_011372835.1 Methanomicrobia archaeon
GTAGAAGTTCGAGGGTTCGAATCCCTTCCCCCGCACCATGGTTTTAAAGCTTCTCGCCTGGTGGCACCATGAACGACGCTGTTTTCTATCTTCTTGGCGCTCTGCTGTTCCTTATCGCCGGCGTATACCTCGGCGTGCGTCTCGGTATGGCGCGGGAGCATCGCAAATGGACAAAAGAGCTTCCTGCTATCCGCAAGGATGCAGCTGCACGATCAAGGGCAGTCATAGGCGGACAAGTAGGAGAACAGCTTGCACCATATTTTCCCGATTTTGGTCATAATCCCAACGAGGTCAGATTCATTGGCAAGCCGATCGACTTCATCGTCTTCGAGGGCATGGATGGCGACGGTATCAAGGAGATCGTGTTCGTGGAGGTCAAGAGCGGCAATGCACGACTCTCGACCCGTGAGCGCGATGTGCGTGACACCATAAAAGAGAAAAGGGTCCGATGGGAAGAGTATAGGATACGATGAATACGTGGCTTGCTCATCAGAACACGAATGCTGCGTGTGGCCGCTCAGAAGATGATAGATATCGTCCTTCGTGATGAAGTGATACGGTCCCGCTACCTTTACCACGGCGAATCCGAGGACGGGATGTACCGACGTGTCGCACATCACGTCGCACGGGCAGAGGATGCATCACTGCGATGGGAACGCACGTTCTATGCGCTCATGTCCTCGGGACGCTTCATGCCAAACTCCCCCACCCTTATGAACGCCGGATGCAGCACGGGACAGCTCTCTGCCTGCTTCGTGCTTCCCATAGAGGGCTACACTGACAGCATCTTCACGGCACTCCACGCGACTGCCAGGATCTTTGAGGGTGGCGGCGGGGTAGGATTCAACTTCAGCGACATCCCGCCCCGGGGACCTGACCGGTGTTCCTGCGGTGTTGTTCCCGTCATGAAACTGTTTGACACGATGTGTGACATGATGCGATCGAAGACCAAACGCAGCGGAGCCATGATGGGGATGCTCGACAGGGAGCATGACGACATCGAGGCGTTCATTCGCTCCAAGGCAAATGAGGGGGCGCTGGAAAACTTCAACATCTCCATAAGCATCGATGATGGGTTCATGCAGCATGTTGAGGATCATCCTTTGTGGGACACCATATGCACGAGCGCATGGCAAATAGGCGAGCCAGGCCTTTTCTTCCGCGATGCGGTCAATGCATCCAACAAGAACGCCTACATACGCTGCACGAATCCATGCGGCGAGCAACCCCTGGACCCCTACGGGTCGTGCAATCTCGGTCATGTGAATCTCGCCCGATTCGTGAGGAACGGCGAGTTCGACGAGGAAGGATTCGCTGAGACGGTGCATGCTGCGGTCAGATTCCTCGATGACGTCGTCGACACGAACTGCTATCCGCTGCAGGAGATAGCACGAACAACGCTTCGCCACCGAAAGATAGGTCTTGGTGTCATGGGGTTTGCAGAGATGCTCATACGCATGGGCGTGGCCTACGGTAGCAAGGCATCATACGAAGTTGCAGAAAGGATAGCATCGTTGCTTAAGCTGCATGCACACAACGCATCTGCCGTGCTCGCAGAGGAGAAGGGGCCCTATTCTGCGTGGAGGGACGGCGACCAGTTCAGGCGCAACGAGCGTGTCACCACCGTGGCGCCCACGGGCACCACATCGCTTATCGCACGTACATCGCCTGGCATCGAGCCCATATTCTCGTTCGTATACCGTCGGCGCATACGCGATCCTTCTCACCGCGATACCACCGTCTTGATGGTTGAGCCCGTCATGGAATGGATCATTGAAGCATACGACCTGGATCGAAGCACGGTGCTTGAACATCACGCGACACATGGGGGGCCTCACCACTCCATCCCCGAGGATGTGCGCACGTTGATGGTCACAGCCCATGACCTGCACTGGCGTGACCATGTCAACATGCAGGCCATCTGGCAGCGCCACATTGACAGCAGCATCAGCAAGACGATCAACATGCCGGAAGACGCCACCGTCGACGATGTCAAGGGTGCGTTCGCCCATGCATGGGCATACGATTGCAAGGGCATCACCATCTACCGGGACAAGAGCAGGGCACGCGAAGGCGTTGCCCGCTGCGGCAGGGACAGCTGTGAAGCGTCGTGAACAGAAGGGAAAGCGACGCATTTTAGTATTTTTTATGAAAATAATTTAAGGATGCATGACATAATACATAGTGATGGAATCCAAAATACGTATCGAACCCTATGTTGAAAAGATCAGCATGCCCGAGAACGTGCGCATCGGAAATCTCATATCGGAGCATAGGAGGAAATGTACTAAGAATTCATGTGCTTTCGATTACTATGGGTTTGCTTTTGGACAGTCGCCTTTTCCCGTGCCTTCGGTCGTGCAACACGCTCTTTGCGAACATGCCAACAAGGGCACGTACTCATCGACCGTTGGCATCGAACCCCTGCGGGTCGCCATCGCATCGTTCATGAAACGCTATTATGGCCTTGAAGTAGACAATGACAGGATATTTGTCGGTCCTGGTACAAAGGAGATCATCAGCATCATCTTCGATACCATAGAGGGGGACATAGTGATACCGACCCCGTCATGGATAGGATACGGACCGCTGATCAGCCTAAAACATAAGAACTCGCGCACCATCAAGCTCAATCCCTCGAAAGGATACAAGCTCGATCCCAACGACCTTGACAGGGTGCTCTCAGAAAAGAAGGGTCAGCACATTCTCGTGCTCAACAATCCGCACAACCCCACGGGCGTCGTCTACACGAGAGAGGAGCTCACCGAGATAGCACGCGTCTGCGACAAGCACGGTGCCCTCGTGCTCGCTGACGAGATATATGCGCTTACCACATATGATTTCGAGCGTTTTGTGAGCATGGGCGCCATCTACCCTGAAGGGACGTTCATCACAAACGGCATATCAAAGGATCGATCGGCAGGAGGATACCGACTGGGGTATGCCATACTGCCCTCATCATGCCCTGAAAAGGTAAAGATTGCGTTCGCGAAGGTGGCGGCAACGGTCTACACGAACGTCTCCACCCCTATCCAGTATGCGGGCATCGCAGCATACGAACATAGCGAAGAAATCGACCATTACTTCTCTGTGACCCGCGCCATCCACGATATCGTCGGCACGTATGCTTCAAAGAGGATAAACAAGATAGGCTATCTCCATGCCACAATGCCACACGGCACGTTCTACCTGTTCGTCAACTTCAATGCCTACCGCAGGGAGATGATGATACGCGGCACCACATCGTCAAACGAGCTGGCCCATGCTCTCCTCTCGCATCCCTACCACCTTGCCGTGGTGACAGGAGAGGACATCATGCTCGAGGATACCGACTATGGCGCCCGATTCGCGCTCGTTGACTACGACGGTGCAGCGGCTATGGACGCATATGAGGACCAGGCGCCGAGAACGGAGAAGGAACGCGAGGAGTTTGTGGAGACACACGCCCCCCGCATCGTCGCGGGCATCGATATGCTCGAGCTCTTCATAAACGACCTCACATGAGGCCCCGATGATGGCGCACCATGCCGTAGGCCTCACTCGTAATGGCTGATGGTGTCTGTGTAGCGCTTGTCACGTTCGTACGCAAGCACGACCCCACTAGCCACTGTATCCTTTCTCACGTAGCGCTCCTTTGTCCGCGCAGTGTCATAGACCTCCTGAGATGCCCGTTTGGCCAGGGGGTACGGCATCGCACGGAGAAGATAGGGATTCGGCTCATAAACATGGAACGGGGCGGGAGGATAGGTGCGTTCTGGTGGCAGGACCCGCCTGTACTCCGGTTTATGGGAATACCATCGCTCATGCATGCGTATGGCATCTTCATTGAGCCCTTCGTAGTCCAGTTGCACATTTAGCCCCGCCGCTGTGATGATGTCCCTGCATGCGCGCGATGCGCCCTCCTTGTCCCCGCCCATCTCGAGAAGACGGCCGCATATGTTGACGACCGTGCCCTTGCGCTGGTAGAAAGGCGGTATGGATATGACAATCGCGTTCCCCGGGGGCGATGAGAGGGGCCGTGACTGGACGATGAGGAAGTGTTCGAGCAATTCACACGCAGCACGGAAACGCTTATCATCGAGGTAGGTCTCCATGTATGGCGTCTCGACGAGTATGACGGCTGAGAGGCGTCCGGACTCGATGTCATCGAGGATCTCGTCAACGCTCTTTCGCATATTGTCAAACTCGTAGGGGAGTGTTGCCTCTGAGTTGGCGTGGTCCTTCAGGAACATGGCCCGGGACGATGTCGCCGCACAGATGTTGTTCACTTCCACCACAGCAGACATGTCCGAATAGGGCCCCACGCCGCAGATAAAGAGCGTGTGAGAAGGTAGTTCGTCCTTGATTTCCTGAAGTGTGGGAGCAACCCTATCTGGCGTCACTGCATAGACCGTGTCTGCCACGTGGCAGACATGCGCCTTGTCAGCGCCGATCGAGACGACCTCTGCGCCCTTGTTGCGCGCGATCTGGATCTTGCGCAGGATGAGAGGATAACGGACAGAGGGATCGACGTCGACCAAAACGATGCTCTTTGCGTGCTCGATGACCTCGAAGTACCCGAACTTCTTCTGCATCGATGAGGGTCCGAGTGTTGACACGATGTGGCCGATACCGGAAGCACGCCTGATATCAAACGCCTCGCCCATACGCTTGAGGGCGAGAAGCTCCTCATTGGTGGCGTCGCCTGTGCAAAGGATGACGCCGTCGCTGCGGCCTCGCTCCTTCAACCATGTCTGAAAGGAGGCGCCAGCCGCATGAACGGCCTCGTCGTATGTCGCCTCGGCACCATTGACATAGCATGTGTCAAGGCACTGAGCGTAGTAGGAGGGAAGCTCCACTCCGAATCGGCATAGCTTGCCATGATTGATGACGCTATGCTTCATGAACTCGATATCGACGGTATCCCCATCCTCGATGATGTGAACGCCGCATAGTATGCTGCATCCTGGACAGTGTGAATCAATAACCTTCAGGGAAATCACCTCGTGAGAGCGGGGGGACGTCGTCTACGGACATGCCTGGCTTGTAGCCAGTTTTTGACTCGTAGCTCCGCGCAAACAGCTGGTGCAGGTGCGCAAGCGGGATGTCGACGGGGCAGACATCGGTACAGTTGCCGCAGCCGATGCATGACTCCATGAGATGCAGGAGATGGATCGAATGGAACAACGAGATAGGGTAGACGTCGTCTGGCGCGAACTGCATGCATTTGCAATCGTCGCTGCACTTACAGACGGGGCACGCCTTTCGGCACCCGTAACAGCTGATGCACGGCGCAAGCGTCCTCTGGATATGTTCGAGACGCTCGGCCTCGTCCATGTCACGCATGCGTCCAAGGAGCTTCTTGTCCCATGTGCGTGCAAGTTTTTTCATGGCTCCCTCGACCTTCGTGCGGATGGTCGACAGTTTCTCGGATGGCTCCTTCACATCGACGGCGCCGGCGTCGATCGCGTTCGTGAGCACGTCCATACCCTGGGTGGTGCACACCTCGACAAACGTCATGTTCTTGCCCGAGGGCGTGCCCCAGTTGCCACATGCAAGGTCACACATCGTGGGGATCTTCACATCACAGTACCTGCAGCTCTCGCGGCGGCCGTAGCCGCTTGCCTCGAGGTCGTCTATCGATTTGCTCACTTCGTCGCCGGCGGTCGTGGTAAATATGAGATTGCCCTTGTCGATCTCCTCCTTCACAACGTCGTCCGGTTGGAGGTCGTACTGTGAGCTCAGCATGTTCATCGCGGGCACCGGCGGTAGCGTGCCGCCGCAGTTGAGGCCGATCAGCAGCACCTCGTCCCTGTCGACGTGATTGCGCTTGATGTTCTCGATCACCGCGCGTGCATCACAGGGCTTGAGCACGATGGCCGTTTTCCTCCCCTTGCGTATATAGTGGGAAAGCTCGATGCACACCGAGTGGAGTGCGCCCTGTACCCTTTTCGTTTCGTCGGCAGACGAGAGCGAGACGACCGACCCCTCGAAGATAGTGCCGATCTTGCGTATGACGATAACGTCGTCGTAGTCATCAATCA
>DSAJ01000053.1 GCA_011372835.1 Methanomicrobia archaeon
CAATCGCCCTCTGCGACATAGAGCGTGCATCGCCTCCATACCGCTTCTGACGCGGTCACTCGTTCATCGCGGTACATTCATCCCACACGGCAACTGGACCATTTCTTCCTTTGATGTTGGAGTGAACTCCATCGCGACAAGCAGGCCCATGAATCCTTCGAAGTCGGCGAGGTCATAGTACATGGCGCCCTCGAGCGTCCCCATCTGCCTGTTGAGCAGGTTCATCCGATTGGTACGTGCCATCATCGCGAAGCTCTTGTTGGCGCCAAGGATCTTTCCCTCATAGGTCGTGACGGCAAGCGCCTTGTGGCCCTCCATCTCGACGAGTGCGTTGTACTCCCTGATCATCTGCGTGTCGTCAAGGCGTGTTGCGATGCCGACCGTTCCACCGTCAGGATGGGGGCGGATCACGATGTTGTTGAGAAATGCCCTGAGGTCGCTTCGCAGGTTGACCGTGGTGAACTCGACCTCGCTTCCCTCATCGACATCATCGAGGATGTTGTCAAGCATGAGCTTCCTGCGCTTATCGACATCCATGCGCTCGATCGAGTGAATGAACGTGTTGAGCGACCAGTCCATCACCTCGTCTGCCTCGAAGCCGAAGAGCTCTTCGGCCTCCGGCGACCAGTGGGTGACAAAGCCTACGTCATCGATTCGAATAATAGCCTGCATGAACACACTTACGCGCACCTGCTTAAAAAGGTTAATCGAAAAGGGGCTTTGCACATAAAGACTACTTTGAACATGCAGGCCCTGTCGACTGAACATAAAGCATGGTCTTCTTTTCCAATTGTTATACTGCTCTTCCTGCATATTCCATTTATGCGCCCTCTTCCTAGTATCGTTTGTGTACACATATCGAACGCGCCAGGTGGCGCCCTATGGGGCTGCGCGTCAGCAGGGGCCTATTTGTCGCCGGAGACGGCAGCGTTGTCAACGCTGCATACAAGATTTGTGAAAAGCATTCCCCAATGCGCTTGCGGAGGGGATAGAGGATGCCAGCGTGCATCCGGTGCGCATGCCGCTTGGCACTGCGCGCGAATGCACATGAAAAGATACGATTATATGTGCAAAGCCTCGAAAAGGGATACCAGCAGACACAATGCTGTGGGAGGTGGAAACAAATAGCTGATTGTGCCTGCTACCTCTTCCATTCGGTTTCCCTTTTTAAATTTTTCTGAAATGAAGGGTGCGATACATTCATCGTTTTCACCTTGGAAAACTGCACCTGCAAAACGCAAATCTTTATAATGCATCATGCACAGATAGCGTGGATGAGCATCAAGTCACGATTGCGTGGTGTGGAAAAGCAGCAGGTCAAACGGGAGAAGAGAAAGGCCAAGGTCGAGGAACGTGAGGAACGCAGGGACTTCCCTCCGCTCGTGCTCATGGGCATCCTCGCAGCAGGCAGCCTGATCGCCCTCATGCCCATACCGCTATGGTTCCTGTTTTTGATCTTTCCGCTAGTCACTCGCAACATGGCCACATGGGACTTTTGGACATCACTAAAGGTCGGAGCGATGATATCCATCGTGACGTTTATCACGAGGCTGGTTTTCTATCTCAGCGAAATAGGCATCGTCGATTTGCTGATGTACTTTGGATACAGCCTTGCCATCATCACACTGCTGCTCTATACCGGTTCGTTCCTCGTTGCGTTGTTTCAGGGAAAGGGCGTTGAAAAGAAAGCAACCGGAAAGAAAAAGAAGAAGTGATCACTCGAGTTCGAACACGAGCTCGATGCCGCGCTCAAGCTCCTCGACGATGATGCCGTTTGCACGCGTTTGTGGATGTGACGGCACGGCCTTGCATCCTGCGGCGCCCTCAACGGAGATGTCATACGTCCCGATATCCTTTGCGATCTGTTCTATCTCCAGCTTGTCCATGCACAATAGGGGGCGCACGACGTGGCGGGGGCTTGCCTTGGATATGAGGATCATGTTGTCAAGCGTCTGCGAGGCCACCTGACCGAGGTTCTCGCCCGTGACGATGACATCGGCGCCCTCATCGTCTGCCACCTCGTTGGCGAGCTTCATCATGGCCCTCTTGCACAACACGCACACATACGAGCGCGACTTCTCAGAGATCGAGGTAATGATATTTTGCAGGTTTGGGCCGTGCTTGAGCACATAGAGCTTGATGGGATGGCCATGCAGCTCTGCCAGGTGCATGATGAGGCGCTTGGTCACCTCGAGGTTGATCGGTTCAGAGAATGGAGACGTGTCGTAGGTAAGTGCGATGACATCATACCCCTGCTCGAGTGCCAGATGGCACGCCACGGGGCTGTCAATGCCGTCCGAGATGAGTGCGATCGCCTTTTTCACCACTCCACCCTACATATACTTGTCCTTAATCTCTAAAAAGCTTTCCACAATGTAGTCGACCTGCTCGTCGGTAAATCCGAACGTCGAGAACTTGAAGTGCTTGGTGCGACCAGGCTTGATCCCGACGATGCCGCGCGACTTGAGCTCCTTTGCGAGGAAATAGCCGCGTTTCTTGTGGTGTGAGGCGATCTCGTCGTAGGCTGGCGTCTCGAGGGCGATGATGTCGTGCTCCTTGGGCGACGTGCCAAGAAGGGAGAATCCTCCGGCATCCATAAGGCGCGAAACGACGGAACGGGCATGTGCGACCTCCCTGTCCCAGTGCTTGACGCGTTCTGTTACATACGGGAACGACGAGATGAGTGCGACGACCTCCGAGCCGCGCGTTGAGCAGCCGAGGATCTCGATCGGTTTGACGGGATACTCCTTCGAGAAGCGTATGATCCTGTCGCGATACTCCTCATTCACAGCAAGGAGGCCAGCGTTCCCGCCGCCGATTGCCCACGACTTGTGGGCAGAGCATGCGATGAAGTCCACACCGAGCTCATGTCCCGATACCGGCATCCTGCCTGCAGAATATGCGGCGTTCAGGAGGACGGGGACACCGTGGTCGTGGCACACCGAAGCGATAGCCTTCGCATCGACGACATTGCCGTAGTTCCCATCCACATGGGTCACGACGGCAAGCGCCGGAGGTCGGCCGTGCGCCCTTGTACCCTCTTCGATCGCCTCTTCGAACATGGCGGGCGTGACCTCATAGGTGGGATGCCCCGACGTTTCGGTGCGTATCACCGGCACGCCGTTGCGTTCGGCTGCAACAAGCGTCGAATAGTGTGCATTGCCATCGGTTACCATCCAGTCGTCCCTGGACACAAGAGAATGTATGACCGCCTCCTTTGCCTCGCGCGCACCGTTGGTAAGGAGCGCATTGTCCATGCCAAGGAACGCAGAGACATCCTCGATGAACTGCCTGATGGGTGGTTTGTCCGTTGTTCTAAGCGAACCCTTGCACGCATCGCAGACGGCATAGCCATCGACCCACGAGAATATCGCCTTGCGGGTGTCGGCGGGCGTTCGGCCTCCCGTCTGGAGGGGATTGATGTTAAGATAGAGTTCCTCGACCATGCGTTCCCCGATGCCGCATGCAAGGCTCACAGCATCTCCTCCTCGATCGTGTCAAGGGACGTGCGGACCTTTTCAAGAAGTGAGATGAGCTCCTCCCTGTCACGTTCGGAAAGGGAATGGAAGGGACGAGTGCGCCGCCAAACCTCCTGAATATCGATGAGCGCAAAAATTGCATTGTACGTGTTTTGCACGGAACGTTCGCTCATGGTATCACCTTGATGTTAGCATGTGCGGGGCACATATAAAACTTTGGAGCCATATGCCATGACGCACATGATTTCTGATTATCCTAGAGGACCAAGTTGGTATGATTATGCAATTTGAGTGAGGCGTAAGATAAAGGGAAGAAAGGAAAGCTTACAAAAGATTGACATATGCAGAAGAGCCGGGGGGGAGATTTGAACTCCCGTGCGAGGATCTGCAGTCCACTGCCAAGCCGCTAGGCGACCCCGGCATGAAGGCATGTATCATAATTTTTGACTGCTTAAAAGCTTTTCGGAATTGCTCCGATGTCTATTTTTTCCGTTGAAATGGAAAAATATTTTTCGTATGACGTCGATGAGTATTCATGCGCGCACGAGAGATGCTCAACAAGCTCAAATGGCACCCGGATTACGAGGCGCGGCGTTACACGGTGGTCTATCTTCACAGGGGCGCACCGAGAAACGAACGCGCCATAGCGTTCGAGGACATCGAAGAACTGTGCACCTCCGACTTTCGCATCGTGCGCGAAGACGGCATCGAAAGCTACATACCCTACCACAGGGTGCTGCGCATCGAGGGTCCAGATGGCAAGGTGGTATGGAGAAAGCGACCTTCGCCCACCACTTAGCCGGCAAAAACACGGGTCGAGATGAGCGAGCGTACATCATCGATTCCCAGTGGCGGTCCGTGCCCCGAATGAAACGTCGTGCATCCGCATGTCGCAAGAGCCCTGATGCTCTCGCGCAGCGCCCGCTCATCGTTGGCGAAGGGGGGATAGGGCGAGAATATGCGCATGTTAAAGAGCGTGTCGCCCACGATGCAGTCGCCACCCTCGAGCACCACGATCATCGAACCGTCCGTGTGGCCGGGGGAGTGAAACAGTGCGCCACGAACGCCATACAACAGGAGGTCGTAGGACGTGTTGACCACGATGGAGGGATCGACCGGATCGAACCGGCCTCTGCCCTTCATGAGCGCATTGCAGATGCGGGAGATGATGCGGGTGATGAGCCTCGTTCCCCGTGGAAGCGGCGCGAATCCCTGCCTAAGGCAGTGCACATCGTCGTGATGAACGACCACCTTGGCCCCGAAGCGTTGCGCGACGTGTGCCAGATTTCCCACATGGTCCTCGTGGACATGGGTCACGACGACGAGGTCTATCCTGTCCATGCCATCAAGCGCTCGCATGAGCGCATCGCGCGACGATGCTGGTCCGGTGTCGACGAGCATGACCCTCAAGCCAGATTTCACGAGATATGCGTTCGAACGGCCAACGTTGATGCGAATGAGTTCGTCGCCCATGCTTCATATTAGCAAATACATATATTTTAAATGTACGAAGGAAGAAGGTTAAGATATGACGTCATTCTCCTTTTCCGGGAAACACGTTGCTGACGACGCCATGAAAATACTCCTTGTGGACGACGACGAGGATCTGCTCACCATTGCGAAAAACCTTCTCGAAAAAGACGGACCGCGACTGTCTATCGACGTGGCAATGGACGGCGAGGCTGCCTATGCATTGTTCATGAAGCACGGCTACGAGGCCGTCGTCTCCGACTACCAGATGCCAAAGATGGACGGACTGGAACTATTGCGCCGCATCAGGGAGAATGACGCGGAGATACCGTTCATACTGTTTACCGGCAAGGGACGGGAGGAGGTGGCGATCGAGGCGCTCAATCACGGAGCGAATCGCTACATACAAAAAAAGGGAGATCCAGCCACCCAATACGCCATGTTAAAGGACGCAGTCATCAGGGAAATCCGCTCCAATCGCGCCCATGAGGCGCTGCGCGAAAGCGAGCACATGTTCAGGATGTTTACAGAACTTGCCCCCGTTGCCATCATGATACACATGGACGAGCGTTGGGTCTATGTCAATCCTGCCGCAGAGAAGCTTATCGACCGCCTCGAGCACGAGATAGTGGGTTCGAGCATATGGGACATCGTCCATCCCGATCACAGGGGGCTCATCGAGCGCCGACGCGATGACTGGCTTCATGGAAAACCGGAACGGGATGAGGTCGAGTTGAAGATCAACTGCGAAAAGGACATAAAATGGGCTGGGATGAAGGTACGGCCCATCACCTACAACAATAAAAAGGCCTTCCTCGTCGTCGCCATTGACATAACAGAACGAAAAAAGGCCGAAAATGCTCTCAAAGAGAGCGAGATCCTGTTCCAACGTCTGATCGATCAGGCGCCCGTTGGTATCATTCGCGTCGGCCTCAACGAAAACGTCCTTGAGGCGAACAGGGCGATGAGCGACCTGCTCGGATACGACCCCATGGAAATACAAACGAAGAATCCGAGACGGTTCGTCCATCCCGCGAACACGGAAATCCACCGTAATAACG
>DSAJ01000019.1 GCA_011372835.1 Methanomicrobia archaeon
ATATCGTGCTCGAGCAAGAACATCTCGACCCTGCTGTGTGCGGTGCGGTAGCGTTCCCTGTAGACGTCGTTGCCGTACATGGTGAACTTCGTGAGCGGGTGGCGCACGCGGTGCACGTATCGCCGCGGAAGGCGAAGCGATGAGGCGCGCGGTTCCTGTCCGAAGTGGAGATGTGGGCAGCACTCTATCGTTGAGAAGAATCCAAGCAGCTCGCTTGCGTAGTGTTCGCTCTCATGGGCTGCAAGCTTGTCATGGTCGTATCGAAACCAGTAGTACCATCCGTGGTGAAAACTCTTTGATATGATCACCGGCTCACCCTGTGCGACTGTGACTGATGCGTTAAATGGTTTTCGCGTAAAGGTCGTATACGTCGGATGTGCGCGCAGCGACGCAGTCCCACGTGAATCGCCGGGCCGTGGCTAGCCCTCCCTCTATCAGGCGCGAACGGAGCCCCTCATCCGAGATGATACGTCGCAGCGCCACTGCAAGGCCCTCCTTGGTCGAATAGAGCAGGCCGTTTTTTCCATCCTCGATGATCTCGCGTGCCGCCCCGTTGTCGCGGCTTATCGCAGGCACGCCCGCGGCCATCGCCTCAAGCAGCGTCAGTCCGAACCCCTCCTCCTCTGAGGGAAGGACAAGAGCCTTTGCCCTGTGCATGAGCGCGGGGACATCGGGCGTGTATCCGACGAACTCCGTGGGGACCCTGCGCTGCCGTGCAAGCCAGACGAGACGCGGGCGCTGCGGTCCATCGCCGGCAACGACAAGCGGCTCGCCAATGCCCGTGAGTGCGTCGATGAGGTCGTCAACGCGTTTTGGCGCCGTCAACGCGCCAACATAGAGCACATACTCCTTCGGTTCATCCGAGGGCGTGAAAAGCGACGTGTCGACGCCGTTGGGGACGTAGTGGGTCGGAAGCGATGTGATGGCACGAACTCGTGACTCGAGCGCCTTGCTCACGCATATCACTGCGTTGCAGTGCTCAAGGGTCTTTCGTATGAGGAAACGGCCGACATATCTTGCATACATGAAGTTGACATCGCTTCCATGGGCCGTCGTAATATGGGGGATGCCATGCTTTTTCGACAGGCGCGCGCCCACGTAGCCTGGTGGCGAAAGATAGTGTGAATGGATGATATCGATGTCGCGGGACATTACCAACGGCTCGGCGACGCGGTAAGCGTTCTTGATAAACGAGACGCCGCGAAACCTCGGCCATGTGTGCACCATCTCGACGTTCTCGTCGCAAGCATCGTCATGGCAGTAGGTGACGACGCAGACATGATGACCCAACGCTTCGAGATGCGTCTTGAGTTGGTATGTGTGAGTGGCAATGCCACCGATGTGAGGCGGATACAGACCGATAAAGAGAACGTTCATCGAATAATAAAGGGAAAAATGGTATAAAGTATTATCGTCGTGCGCGGCCGTATTGCATGTGCGCCTTGGTCAAGTCGCGTGATGCGAGGGCGCCGATGAGCGAGAGCTCTCCGGCAAGCACGGTGCTGGCAAAGACCTCCGCGAGCGCCTTGCACCGTTCCCCGGGAACGTCGCTGCTTCCGACGAGTCCGAGGATCGAGAGCGCCTCCTTCTGTGTGGGAAGCTGCGTGCCGGCCCCAAAGGTGGCAAGCGGAACGTCAGGGAGCGTCACGCATGCGTAGAGGTCGCCGTCGACGTCCTCCATCATGGTAAGGCCCGTTGCCGCCTCGACGACATGCGCAAGGTCCTGGCCCGTCGCTGCGAAGAACGCGGCGGCGACGTTGGCAAAGTGCGCATTGAATCCGCCCACCGACCCGGCGCGTGCCGATCCGACGTAGATCTTGCGGTAGCACACATCGGCCATGCGCGCGGCCGTCGTCTTGAGCTTCTTTTCAACGATGCCCTTGGGTATCAGCACCTCGGCTGCCACCGACTTTCCGCGGCCGAGCACGAAGTTTACGGCGGACGGCTTCTTGTCAACGCACATGTTGCCCGAGACCGAGACGAGCTCTGCCCACGGGAACGTCTCCTCGATCATCGTCGCCACGGCATCGCTTGCCTTGGTCGCCGAGTTCATCGCCATGGAGTCGCCGGTCGAGAATGCGAAGCGCAAGAAGACGTTGCGTCCAGCGACAAACGGCATGCACTCGACCAGTTTCGTATAGCGCGTCTGGGCGTTTGCTACTTCCTGAAGCTTGTCGAAGTGTTCATCGGCCCATGCGACAAGTTCTGTCGCATGCGTAAGGTCGGGTACCCGAAAGAGCGGCGCGCGCGTCATCACGTCGCCAAGCACGGTGGTGACCGCGCCCCCTGCCTGGGTGATGACCGAGCATCCCCGGTTCGTCGAAGCGATGAGCGCCCCCTCCGTCGTGGCAAGAGGCACGTAGTACGTGCCAGACGCGTGGGTGCCGCGCACCTTCAACGGGCCTGCGACGCCCATGGGGATCTGTGCGGCACCGATCGTGTTCTCGGCGTTGCGGCCGCAAAGGACATCGAAATCGAGCGAAGTGTGGGCGATGTTTGAAAGCGTCGTTTGAGAATAGTCTTCGAGAAACGAGCGACGCAGCGAAGTGGCATCGGCACTGCCATGCTCCCTGTCTAGGGCATAGAGCTTTGCCTCGCCCTTCCTCAACGCTTCGAGAACGGCATCTTTGTCCATAAGGACCACTTAATCCTCATCAGATTTAAAGGAACCCATGTAACGATGCACTTCCCATACGCCGCCGATGTTGAAGACCTGCAGATTGGTCCTGCAACCGGGGCATCGGAACGTTTCTCCATCCTCTTCGGGTGCCTCTATATCCCGTTCACATATTGGACATACCAGTATCATGATGTGTTCCCTCACAAGGTGTTCAAAGACATGCTCAAAAAATCCACATAAAAATCTTACTGTTAAATGTGGAGTACGTTCGCCCTGCGCACCTTCTGATTGACGCTGATGGCAAGGATGGCCTTGAGGACGTCCCCGGGCAGGAAAGGCAGAATGCCCACCTCCACGGCCGCGATGATGCTCATGCCGGTGAAGTTCATAAGCTGTGCCATGCCACATACATATATCATGGCAGTGCCGGCGGCGATCGCTATCCCGTCTCGCTTCGGATTGGTCGACCCCTCGGTCGCGAGCCCGATGAGGTATGATCCAACGACGAATCCGATGAGAAAACCGCCGGTGGGACCGGCGATGACGCCAAGCCCCGAGGTCCCGCTCGCGAACACGGGAAGCCCGATCGCACCCATCCCGAGGTAGAAGAGCTGGGAGAGCGCGCCGAGACGCGCGCCGAGCATGAGACCCGAGAGCATGACAAAGAACGTCTGGAGCGTAAGAGGCACCATGGGGAGCGGGATTGTGATGAATGCGCCTATCGCAGTGAGTGTTGCAAACATTGCTACATATGCCAGTTCCTTGGATTTCATTGTAATCACATTGTAAACTAACGATACACTAAAAGTTTACAATCACTTAAAAAGGTTTTTGGTAACATCTTTCACAAAAATAAACACTATCACGCAAGTAGGGTAAATCCATGAAGGCTAAGGCCTTGCACATTAAGTCGATCACTACAGAAGATTTATAAATATATTATTCGTACAATTAACGATGAGTTCTCGATATCTACGACCGTTCCTTGTCATCGCGCTCCTCTCATTGTTCGTTGCCGCAGCACCGCTTTCGGCCGCACCGATAACGAAGAGCAGCGGCCAGGTGGAACTGGAGCTTGATGTGCCACGAACCCTTATTTCAGATGCCCAATATACGTATGCTGCGACATTGTTAAAGTTAGAATCATGCGATGAGGTGCTTTCTAGTGACTTTACGTGCATACCGTCCTTTTCAGTACGAATAGATGTTATAGATCGGACATCCGATGAGATCGTAGCCAGCACAACGCTTGAGCACATCAAATACGGGAAGAACTCAGAATCCATCTCTGTGGTTGATGAAAATATTGTACGACATGCGCTAGAAGATGTTGCATCATTTGAATTGTTGACATTTGTTTCGTTTAAGGTCGTAAATTTTGGGTTCGATTCTGGTACGGCGCAGGTCGAGGTATCATACTACGAAAACACGCCTGCAGAGGAAAAGCTCACCGTCAGCGGTGGCGAGGATAAGGCCAATGCGACCGTGGGCATCAGGGAGACCCTTACCTATACGATTACGAATCCCAATCCCGCCGACAGGACGTTGATGTGCACGATCAGCAACGACGAACCACTCAGTAATCTGTCCCTGAACGACAAGAACGTCGAGATCGACGAACCCTTCACATTTACTGTCATGCCGGGAGAAAACGAGGTCACGCTGTCGTTTGTCCCGGAAGAGGAGGGGCACCAGACCCTGTCATTGACACTGGCACACAATGAAGAGAGGTATGTGAAAGAGACGCCCATGCTCGTGCATCCGTACGAGGAGGAGGACATCTCAATAGTAAATGCGGAGCGAACACCCTTTGACGAGGCGATCAGAAACGATCAGCTGCTAAGCGACATGCGCATGGACTCCCTCTACATGGTGGGGTTATCGTTCGTGCTCCTCGTGTTCGGGGGCGTTCTCGGATTCATCCACTCCGCCAACAACGGGACGTCGTCTCGTAAGAAGCAGCACGAGTAACGCTACGACGACGATGACGCCTGCGATGCCCGAGGCGATGATGAGCCTGCGTCGTTCCTGTTGCTCTTCCTCTTGTAGCTGTGTGGCCTCATCGATCCTTTGCTGCGCCTTGTCTGCATGCTCCTGGGCGCTTTCGGCCATCTGCGTGTCCTCTAGTTCGGTGAACTTCTCCTTGGCCGTCTTAAGGACGGGGATTGCCTGCTCGTTTTTTCCCTGTTCATAGAGTGAGACGCCGTATTCGTACGTTTCATGGGCCACGATGAACTTGTCGCAGAGCGCCGCCTTTTCGTTGTAGTCGCTTTTGAGCTCCGGGTCGGCTATGAGGGTGGCAGCATCGTTGTAGAGCTGCTTGGCATCCGCATACTCGCCATTCGCAAACGCCTCCTCGGCCTGCCCGTAAAGCTCGAGTGCCGAGAGCTGCGTCTCGCAAAATGAAATGTGCTCGTTGATCGCATCAAGCGTCTCCTTTTTCGAGGTGTACTGCTTTGCCTCTTCAAAGAGCGTGATCGCCTCCTCCCACTCCTTGGCGTCATAGGCAGCCATCGCATCCTGATATGTCACGAAGAATCGGCATGAGCGAAGGCGCACCTCGCAGTTGTTGATGAGGCTCGTCTTGCCAAGATCGGTGTAAAGGGTAAGCGCCTCCTCGTAGAGCGGAATGGCATCCCCATACTCCTTCTCGGCATAGAGAAGCTCTGCTTCGAAGTATATCTCGCCGGCAGTTATGAAATCGTGGCAGTCCTGGATCTTGTCTTCCGTGAGGTCGATCTTGTCCTCATCGCCTGCCAGTTCATAGATCTCAAGCGCCTGTTCGAAGTAGTCGATGGCGGACTCGAACTCGCCCTTGTTCATCTCCCGTACGCCCTTATTATAGAACTCATCGCCTTTTGCGCCGATGCCGGATAGGACCTCTTCAATGAGGTCGACGAGATTGTCGTATGTGATCCTGATGTCGCCCGCGAGCTTGTATTGATCATTGATGATGAGGACCGGTACGCCGCTTAGCGAAAAGCGCGAAGAATAGTCGGCCCATACGTATTGATTTTCTGAGAGTCCAACGTTGATGCGGTCGATCTCAACGACGCCGGCGTATTCTTCCTCCACGTCGTCAAGGATACCTGAAACAGCTCGGCAGTGCGAACATCCTGTGGAATAGAAGTACTTGATGTCCACAGGCGCCGCATGCGTAAGCGGCATGGTCGAGAAGAGAAGCAATAAACCGATAAGCAGAGCGCGCTTCCTCATTGCAAAAGATACAAAATGGGGGTATTTATACTTTATGCTGTAAGGAAAAAAAGAAAAAAAAGAAAAAGAGGTTAGATTTTATGCCGTCAGTGCCTCGATGAGGTCGTGTGCTGCCTGTGACGTCGCATCGCGGTCCTTACCGGCCACGATGAGCACGTGCTTGCC
>DSAJ01000064.1 GCA_011372835.1 Methanomicrobia archaeon
AAATAGGCTTGAAACAGTGGATGAAGTATTGAGAGAAGTTGGAGTATATGAAAAAAAAGCACATGAATGGATTAAAAAGAATATACCTCATGATATGGATGTTGATACAATATCTCACCTCAAGCTGGATGTGTTACCAAAGTATGGGAATAAATTAAAACAAAAACAAGACCCACGCAAGCCACTTCGAGCCTGGGCAGATCCCTGGCTGATTGCAAAAGCTATGCCCAAAGTTATTATTCCTCAATTATTCCCCCCAAATTATATTGTAGTAACTGAAGAGAACGAAAATGGTGATAAGTTAAAAATACCATACATATGCAAATTACTTGATGTAAAATGCATGTCTCTGACTCAAATGATGCAAAACGAAAGCATTATCTGATGTAGATAGTACTAGTCTTTTTAACGCCCGAGTCCTCGTCGCCTGCGTAGTTTTTTCCTTTCAATTCACAGAACATCCCCCCTACATTAGTTGCTGACCTCCTGCTCCGAAGTTAGAAGATATACTTTTCCAAACGATCATTTTCAAGTGATCTTTGCGCTAGGAGTGATAAACAATCATAATATGTTTCATTTTTATCTACTTAAATGAAATTTTGCTCTGAGTTGGCACCGATACTCACTGCGGTATCACCACTGATAGTGATCTTCTAGACTGCCACCTCCGAGTTTACATCAGAGTATACATCAGGATGATAAACATCGCTATGATGACGACTACCAAAAGACCGATGATATAGTCCTTATCGTCACGGCCTTCGGGATACGGTGTAGCCGGTGCTTTAGGTGTTACCTCAGGTGGATGTTCAGGCTCTTTTTCGGGAACCTTCAGCTTGAACTCATAGGTCATGAAGCCGTTCTTTTCCTTGTACTCGCAATCGAGCGCTTTCAGGACGCCAAGATATTCCCACGCGTTCTGGCCTTCAACTTCCCTGAAACCGTAGATCGGCCTATCCGTACCCACGGCTTCCTTGAGCGCCTTGTTCGCAGTGGTGAGCGTCTGGTCTTTGCCCTTGCCCTCGCCGTCGTAGTGGAGCACGTTATCGATGATGACGCCGTCGTGTGGTCCCCTTTGTCGGGAGAACAGGATGATGTAGGGATTCTTCTCGTGGTCGTACCTGTGGTTGATGCCCCGTATGAACAGCCCAAAACTTGTGTTAAAGATCGACTCAATCTCCTCTTTCGAGTATACCTGTCCAACTACTAAATCGGGATGCATACTACTACATTGCAGTGAAAGAATATAAATTGAGCGCAAATATTCCTATTTTTAGTCAAGATGACAACTAGATGATAGTACTTTTATCTAGAAAGGACTGTAATTAGGATTCATACTCATCCAGGTAGATGCCTGCCCCGACAAGGTATGTAGTATCGCCATGCTCGGCTCGCATAATATAGGTCTCCTTCTCCACCGGTGCATCGGTGCCTGGTTTGGGCCATACGTACGAGACCCAGCCCTCGTACGGCTCGGTCGTTGCCATCTCGATGAAAAGCTGGCCAATCGGCTTCCCGTTGACGTCCTCGAGAGCAGACATGTCCTGTCCCTCACCGCGAGTATCGGGCGGGTAGACGACGCGCATCCCAGATGTCCCCCATACGAAGACGTAGGTGTCACCATAATACCATTCCGAACCGCTCGAGCGAAGCTCGGAAAACATCTCGGTCCCGCGCTTCTCGATGGCATCGGTTGCAGCCGTCACGAGGAGTTCGATCTCGATCTTTTTATCCTCTAGAGGTGGCAATTCTTCCTCTGACGAGGAACAATCACACAACAAAACAACGCCTATGATGCAAAGAACAGCATATGCACGTACGAGCATGAAGACACCACTATACTATAGCTACATATCTGATTCAAACATTTAAGGCTTTTATCCCTACAATGATGTCTTTAGTTACTAAATGAAATGATAAGAAAAACGTAATAATGAGAAACGGAGTTTGTAATCCATGAATGACAAGATATTCTTATCGGAGGCATTTCTACCAATCTTTTTCCGAACACCCGTCCTCAAGTTCCTCGCCCTGTCCAACAGGTCGCCGCTCGAAAAGACGGTGCTCGATTGCGGCGCCGGTGGTGAGGTACCCCCACTCGCACTCTTTGCGGCGATGGGATATACGTGTACAGGGATAGACATCGATACCGACCGACTCGACAAGGCTAGGACATTCTTCAAGGCAAACAACATCTCGGCAACGCTCGAGCAAGGCGATATTCGTGCGCTTCGTTTCGAGGACGATGCGTTCTCGTTCTCCTACTCGTTCAACACGATATTCCATCTGAAGAAGAAGGAGATACAGAAGGGCATCGAGGAGCTCCACCGCGTCACCGCACCTGGCGGCGGTGTGTTCTTCAACGTGCTCTCCGTTGATGATTGGGACTTTGGCGAGGGAGACGAGGTCGATCCGGGTGAGTTCATGCAGGTGGAGGGCGAGGGCATGACGATCCACTCCTACTTCGAGCATGACGAGTGCGAGAAGTGGCTTACTGGTTTTGACCTCATCAGCAAGGAGGAGAAGACGAATCTCGTCGTCACCGACGAGGGACGCTACCTCATGGGAGAT
This sequence comes from Methanomicrobia archaeon, assembly GCA_011372835.1. Lineage (GTDB taxonomy): Archaea > Methanobacteriota_B > Thermococci > Methanofastidiosales > NM3 > NM3. Next base: position 2,572 of record DSAJ01000064.1, read on the forward strand.
ATCTCCTACTTCCTTAAGGTAAAAAAGCCTTAATGCGTGATCTTCTTGCCAAGCATGCGCTCGCGAAGCAGCCGCGCGGCGAGGATGAGCACGACGATGTCACAGACCAAGAGCACCACCCACTGCCACCATACGTCGCCAAGGCCGGCACCGCGCTGCGTGATCTCAAGGATGGGATTAACGAAGTAGTAGGTGGGAAAGAGCTTTGCCACCCACTGCGGGATTTGCGGGAAGAGGATGACGAGCGCGGGAAACTGCAAGAAGATGTTGAAGAGCTTCATGCGCGCGATAAGGTCGGTGATGTTGTCCATCACCACGCCTGCCATGAGCCCGAGGCCCACGGTGAATCCGACGCCGAGCACGAGCGACACGATCACAAGCGCGCTAGAAAGCGAGTTGTTCAAAAGCAGTATCAGCACGCCGAGCACGAGCCCGAGAAACATCCCGAAAAGCGATTTGGACACGATGACCTCGCCGGCCGTCGCGGGCGAGACGAGCAGCGCATCAAGCGTCTTTTGCTCGCGCTCCTCAATGAGCGAGGCGGAAATGATGAGCCCTCCCACCACCGTAGCAATGATGAGCAAAAACGGTATGAGGCGGGTCTTGAGCGAATACCCTTCAGCAGGCAACACGATGCGTTCGATGTCCACGACGTCGGGCAGCCCCTGTGACTCCTTGATCGCCTGAGAAGCGACCGCCAAAAGCGTCGCACGTTCGTTGAGCTGGCTTGATCCGGACAGCAGCAGCTTCGGTGTCCCATCGAGCACGAGACCGCCGTCACGGCGTCCTTCGCGCACTGCTGACTCCAACTCCGCGAGAGAGGAAACGTTCGTCACATCGACGCTCTGCGAACCCTCGAGCAGCATCAGCACATCCTCGTCGCCGTAATAGGCAAGCGATGGCGTCGTCCCCCCGATAGAGCCAAGCGTCGCATTGAGCACGATGGTGGCAAGGAGCGGGAAGGCTATAAAGAACATGAAAAAGCTCTCGCGCGTCGTGAGCACGATGTCCTTTCGTGTGATGGTGATGACACGGCCCCGATTCATCAGTACCGCCTCCGAAGCGAGAGCACGCCGAGCACGAAGAACGCGAGCGCGCACACCGCTATGAGCAGGAAGTCGGACCACACGTCACCAAGGCCCGCACCGCTGTTGAGGATGCTGCCGAACGCGTTCACAAGGTAGTAGGTGGGGATGAGCTTGATGACGGAAAGCGACACGTCGGGTATGAGCACGACGAGCGCGGGCAGGAGCAGCACGAGCATCGGCACGGAGACGTAGATGTACGACCCCGTGATGTTGGTCGTGAGGCTGCCCAGGAGCAGGCCAAGGGTCACGGCAAAGAGCGCCCCCACGACGATACCAACGAGAAGCGCAAGGGGATCGCCGCGAAGGCTCTGTGTGAGCAGCAAGATAACAGCGACGACACCAAGCGAGTAGCTGCCGCCGACGATGCCCTTGGCGGAGATGACATCAGAGGGCGTGGCAGGCGTCACGAGGACCGCACGAAGCGTCCCCGATGCTCCCTCCTCGACGATGAGCGTGGCGATCGTCCACATCTCCATCATGAGGGCGAGCACGATGTAGAGCGGTATCGACTGCTCGCGAAGCGGCACGTGCGCCCCCGCCATGTCCTCGCCCACGACCTCGGTCGAGAGCTGGACTGGAGGCGTCCCGTGAGCGGCGTAGTCAAGCGCGGTCTGTATGATGTAGGCCAGTGAGTCGATCGTCCCCGAGGGGACGTCTGGGCCAACGACAAGCGATAGTGTGGGCGTCTCGCCCGATTCTATAACCTCATCGAATCCGTCCGGCACCACGATGCCTGCGACGTAGTCTCCCTGCTGCACCATGCGCGTGAGCTCGTCCTCGGACGACACCTCGTCGAGCGTGAACCCACCCATCGAGACGAGCGGCAACGTCGAGATGAGCTCGGAGTCGCCCTGGTCATAAAGACCGAGCGCATACGTCTCCTCAACAGAAGCGGGAAGCGCATAGTATATCAGCGAGAAGAGCACGCCGCCGATGAGTGCCATGAGGACGAGCTTGTTTCGCATCGCCATGATGGCATCCTTTCGCACGATGGCCCGAACGCACGATGCCTTCATTGCACGAGCTTCCTCCCGGTGAGTTTGATGAAGACCTCCTCGAGCGACGCCTCCTGCGTGTGGATGGTGGCGACGTCACCGCGCTCGAGCAGCTCCTGCATGCGACCTGGTGTTGACGTCTCGTCGAGCGGGAGCGTCTCCTCGGTGAATCCTTCCCCGCTTCGCTGCTTCACCTTGAGGCTGCGCACGCCATACTGGAGCTTGAGGTTCTGCGGCGTGTCGAGTGCGACGATGCGCCCCTCGTTGATGAATCCCACGCGGTCCGAGAGCGCGTCGGCTTCCATCATGTTGTGTGTCGTGAGGAAAATGGTCTTTCCCTTCTTCTTCTCCTCAAGGATCATGCGGCGTATCTGGTCGGCCGAGATGGGGTCGAGGCCGGAGGTGGGCTCGTCGAGGAAGAGCACGTCGGGGTCGTTGATGAGGGAGCGCGCGAACATGAGGCGCTGTTGCATGCCTTTGGAAAGCGTCTCGGCGTGGTCGTCGGCCCACTTTTCGAGGTTGACCTTCTCCAGGAGCGAATCGATGTCAACGGCCCTGTCAAAGAGCGCTGCGAAAAACGAGAGATTTTCCCGCACGGTCATGCGGGGATAGAGATTCTTTTCCTCGAAGCAGACGCCGATGCGCTCATGCACCTGCTTCGCATGGGTCGAGACGTCCTTTCCAAGCACGATGGCCGTGCCCTCGAGCGGGGCGAGCTGGCCTGTTAACATCTTTACCGTCGTCGACTTTCCAGCCCCGTTGGGGCCTAAAAATCCAAGGATCTCTCCCTTTTCAACTGAAAATGAGATATGGTCGACCGCGAGGAGGTCGCCATATGCGTACGTTAGATCATGTGCTTCGATAATCATATGACCACACATCAAAGTAGATACGTATTATTTTGTATACGATATGTGCAATCACGTATATATCAATTTCTATTATTTGATAAAAGTGCAATATGGGTAAAATGAAAAAAGAATGAGTAAAAAAGTATCATTGGCGGTATTGCCTCGGATTTTTCCTATATTTCATGTAATAAATCACAATGAGTACCGCAACGACGCCCCGAAGAACGGTGGAGATGAGCTCGGCACCGGTGGTCATCCCGAACGTCTCGCCCATGAGATTGTCGAGATAGTGAAATATGATCACGGAAAGTATGCTTCGTCCCGTCCCGAAATAGATGGCACCGTAGACGACGGACGTGAAGATGATACCTAGCATGAAGCTCCAGAACAGTGGTGTGAACATGCCAAGCTGGTGCTGATAGGTGCCCTCGACGAAAAAGACCGGCAGGTGCCAGACGGCCCATAAG
>DSAJ01000092.1 GCA_011372835.1 Methanomicrobia archaeon
CCAAAAGGTCGAGGCTGCCACGCATCGATGTGAACTCGAGCTCCATGTCATTTGACAGGTCCTGTGCCGCAGCCAAGATGTTCCCCTCATCCACTCCCGGCGTGTGGATATACCTCGTTCTTCTGTAGTCGTCGAGGCGAAGCACCATTTTGAAGCCCTCCATGTCTCGTTCGATCTTTCGCACTATTCGGTCCCAGTGAGTGACCCATCCGTGTGAGAGGAATAAACTTCCCATCTTCCTCAGCTCTTCCATGTACCGCTTCCTTCCAAGGAGGGCGACGATGCAGTCGTCGACGAGCCCATCGTCTTCGATGGTCACGAGGGGCACGTCCTCGCGGACTACAACGTTTTGCAGTGCATTGCCGCATAATCCCATGAACAATAGGATGGCAGAGGTGTTTTGCTTCATCGCATCGATCTGGGCGTTGCACCGGTACTCGAGTTCGTCGACATCGCTGTGGAGCGCCGCAGGTAACACATCCACGAGCACTTCGGTCCCGCTGCACCGCACAGGGAGGAAGTCGGCATCGTTGACGGTCCTGGTCCTGTCATCGTCAAGCAGCGAGGCAAACCTCGTGTTCTCGGCGCTACGTTCGATATAGATGCGGCTTATCTCGTGGTGTTCGCGCAGCAGGCATGCAAGCTCCTTTTCGAGCACTTGGCAGGCGATGATGCCCAGTCGTCCCATGCTCTCGATTCGGAAGCATTATTATATATACTTTTTTACCTTAGTATTGTATCACGCAGGTGAATTCCCAATGGACCTCTCAGTCAATCTCATTTCGAAGAGCAAGAAGGACCATCTCATCGATGAGTTGAAGGGCATGATGCTTTTTGAGGAAAAGGCAGAGCTCAATGGATGTTGCATCAAGCTCATTACCGATAAAGCCATGTTCAAGGAGATGTGGCAGGACAACTTCAAACACATATCGGAGTTCATACGCCCCCACGGACGCTTATTCGTGCTCGACGACCCCGACCAACCCGAGTTGTCGCTCTACTACGAACCTGTCTCAAAGACATGCTTTCTTTACAATTGCACATATTACGGACATGTCAAGAGCCTGGCGCTTGCGGTCGCCGGGGATTTCCTTGAGGAATATCATTCGATCCATTCGCGCTATTCCGTCCATGGCGCCGCCATCGACGTTTTTGGCCGGGGCATCAGTTTGATCGCCCCTTCGGGGACGGGAAAGACGACGCTCTCCTACGGTCTGCTCCTCGACAAGAACACGCGGCTTGTCAGCGATGACTGGTTCTATGCGCGCATACTCGGCGACCTCGTCGTGTGCGGAGCTTCCGAGAAGAACGTCTACATCAGGTCTTCGATCCAGGAAGTATACCCCGAGTTCGCCAAGGTGATACGCACGACGCAGCTCGACGAGACGAAGCGGGGCATCATCGACATCGGCGATCTGCTCGGCGATGAGAAGAAGGCGGAGTCAACGACGATGGCAACGACCGTCTTCCTCGAGCGTGATGCCGACGATGACGTGTTCTACAACATGTCCGTAAACGAGGCGCTCGACTATCTAATCAAGCATAACTTCTGCAACCCCCACATGCTCATAAGCGACAAGCGCAAGGTGCGCATAAGGAAGAATTTCTTCAAGCAATACTTCGAGCGGACGAAGATATACATGCTCAACACGATAGAGACGCCTTCGCAGTCACTTGAACGGCTGCGCCAGATCGCTCACCGCTGATAAGGAAAACCTTTTATGTGGCACCCTTTTTTAGTAATGTGGTGGCACGATGGCGGCAGAAGTATTCCAGAGCACGATAGTAGCACTTTTCCTCGGGGTAGCATCAGTGGTGCTTCTTCGAGCAATCATTCCCCACCTGTACCAGCAGGACAGGAGGCTTGCGCAGTTCATCTACCTCGACTTCTTCTGGATCGCCACGTTCTTCGTCATCTACCTATACGAGCAAAGCACGATATCCACGATAGGATTCTCACTTGGGGCCGATCCCCTCGAAACGCTCGTGTTCACCATCTTGTCAGTCCTCGTCACCCTGTTCCTCTTCATCATCTCAGCACGCAGGGAGAAGCAGCGGGGCGTCATCTCAGTGGAAAAGGGGTTTCTCAAGGTTGGCCCTGAACGTGTCGACCTTCGCATGATATCCCTTCCTGGATTCGTTCAAACATTTCTCATGCAGATCATATGGGTAGCACTCCCGCTCGAGATCTTCTTCAGAGGGTATCTCGTGACCAGATTCGCACAGTCGTTTCCCGAGCTTGGCGCTATCATCATTGCGGCCATCGTCTACTTCGTCGCATATCTTGACAGGCCCATATTTGGAACGATAAACATCCTTCTGGCGCTCGTGTGGGGTTATTCGCTCATTGCGACCGGCAGCATCCTCCCGGGACTCGTTGCACACATATTCATCAATACGACGAGCTTCTACTTCGCGCGCAACATCGCGCTATCATCCCGTGTATAGACCATACCCCAAAAGGCGGTACTATGGGAAAGGACCACATAATCGTACGTGACCCCCTCAATGTGCTCAACGACGGCTCCAGCATATACGTTGGACGAAAGCGTTCCGTCTTCGACAAGTACAAGGACAAGTCCGGCCTCTATATCGGCAAGGTCATCGAGAGCCAGAGCGTGGGCACGAACTGGTACAACAAACCCGTCCTTCTTGATTCGATGTCGCCGCACGCCATCTTCATCTGCGGCATGCGCGGCTCGGGCAAGTCATACACCCTGGGCGTCATCGCCGAGGAGATGGCGACCAAGAACAAGGGAGCAGGCGTCATAGTCATCGATCCTATGGGCATCTTCTGGTCGATGAAGCAAAAGAACAAGATCGCACAGGAAAAGAGCTTCCTGCGCCGCTGGGGGCTTTCCGCCAAGGGATTTGACAACGTGTGCGTCTTCCTGCCGGAGGGACACGCCAACGATGCGCCCTCCGACACGTTCGACCGCGTGTTTTCCATCCGCCCTTCCGAGGTCTCGATCGATGAGTGGTGCCTTACCTTCAACATCGACCGTTTCGAGACAATGGGCCTCCTGCTCGAGCGCGTCATCGACAGGGTGCGGCGCGGCTACATGACCGTTGACGAGATAGAGGTCGAATCGAAAGGCGATGATTACGACCTTGCTGACCTCATCGATTGCATTAACCTTGAGGACTCGATCAACTCCAATGAGCGAGGGTTCAAACAGACGACGCGCCGTGCTCTGCTTGCCCGTCTTAACGGCGCTGACAAGTGGGGCATATTCTCAAAGGAGGGCACACAGCTCAAGGACCTCTCGCGTCGTGGGATCGTCTCGGTCGTCGACGTGTCGTTCCTTGACGACAACGTGCGTGCACTCGTCGTTGGCATCCTTGCACGAAATCTTCTCAACACGCGCAAGGTCATTTCGCGTCACGAGGCCACGGGCAATCTGAAAAACATATTTGGCGCCATACCTGCGACGTGGCTCATGATCGATGAGGCACACATCCTCGTTCCTGCCTCGGGTCAGAAGACGGCTGCTACCGATCCCATCATCGAGTACGTGCGTCAGGGCCGTCAACCGGGATGCTCGCTCGTGCTCGCCACTCAGCAGCCAGCCGCTATCGACTCGCGCGTTCTCTCCCAGACCGACATCCTCTTTTGCCACAAGCTCGTCTATGACGACGATATCAAGGCGGTCACCCGACGCATGCCCGCAGAAATGCCTGCAAAGTTCAAGGATGGCCATTTCATCAAGAATCTTCCCATAGGCGTCGCCATCGTGGGCGACAAGGAAGAGCAGTCTTCACGTTCGTTCCTTGCCCAGATCCGCCCCCGCATCTCTCAGCACGAGGGTCGAGAGAGAACTTCATCGATCGACCTTGATCCCGATATCGTCAGGGAGAACCTCAAGGAGCTTCTCGCGGAGAGATACGCCGATTCCGAGCCCGACGAGCTTGGCGAGCTCGTATCCTCCATCGAACAGGAGTACGACGTCTCGTTCAACGTCGATGAGCTGCTCAACGAGCTCGCCCATGAGGGCGCCATCGACCGGGAGGTCACGGAGCTCCCCCTTGATGACTCAGACCTCGGTGAACGCCATGTTGAGCCTAGCGAGCACGACGCTCCTTTGGCTCCCCCTCTCGAACCTGTGCCTCCAAGCGAACACGACACTCCTGCCGATGCGGCTGACAGCGGTGGCGCCATATCAGAGGAACCTGCGTCAAACGCCGATGACACATCTCTAGTCGAGTTTCCTATCGATCACGAACTTCATGTCGACATCGAGCCAGCTGACACAACATACGCACAGGAGCCGCTCGTCCCCCCCGGATCATTCACGGAGGAAGACCGGTACCGCCGCGACGTCAACTACGAGAAGGTCATCATCGTACCGGAACGTATCGATGCCGATGACATTTCCTCCATGGCCAAGACGCACAAGAAGCGACGGCTCATTGGAAAACCTGACGAGATATCCAGCATGTACATGGTGTTCTATCCTCTCTGGAAGGTCATGGTCGACGTTTTTCCGAAAAATGAGTCCTATGTATCCCTTGCGCTCTACGTCGATGCCATAACGAATGAGCTTGTCATCAACGATAGGAAGACGACGCGCACGCGCGGCATACGCGACCTCGTGTCCCTTCCTGCCGACGGACGTTCATTCCTCCGGTACCTCATCAAACGGGAAAATCCCACCTATGAGGAGATATCCCGCGAGCGTGACATCACTCGCAAGAAGACCGAGTCGAAGGTCGCATCCCTCATCGACCGCGAGCTCGTCAAGCTAAAGAAGGTGGGCGACTCGTACGAGGTGCGGCCAGCAGACCATTTCTTCCTCATCGAGTCACCGCTCGACAAGCGGCTGAAGAACGTCCAGTTCGATGTCGTCGAGGACTATGTCGAGACCGATGCCATCGTTGAACCCGTTGTTCAAAAGAAGGATGCTCACGCAGCCGTCGAGCTCTTCCTCGACGTTCGTGTATGGGACCAGCACATCGTCTACTACCCATATTGGGTCGTCACATACGAGAACGGTTCATCCGTTCGTACCGAGATATTTGATGCTGTTACCGGCAAGCGCGATGCCGACGTGGGCAACATGCTCAGGGGCCGATTATGAGCCGTACTGTCTTGTTCGATGGTGTTCATTTTACTTAGTAAGTTTTATCTACATATTCTTGTTATTTATATTGAGATTTTTTATTAATTTTACATTATTTTGTTAAGAAACAAAAATATTGATTTTCAACTTCAGTTCTCCGTTTTTTTTATTCCTTTTTTGCTCTATTCGCCGTTACCGAAACCTTTTTATACCCAACTCTCTACCTCAATAGTGCACGAAATGTGCGAGTGTGCAATAATTTTACACACTGGCGCACCTATGTGTTATAGGTGCCGACCCCGGCACCGCGAACGCCCGGAGCGCGCCGTCAGGCGAGCGAGGACGGGCGATCTTCCAGGCCGGGGCACAGGAGATGATGGTGCGATGGAACAGCGTCTGTTGATGCTGGTGTCGCATCGGATGGAGGTCCTTGGAATACCACCATACGAATCAACCCGTGCAGGTGATCGAACACATGCATGGAGCGGACGTATGTAGTGCGAACCCACAATAGGTCGAACGAACGACCGTACCCATAAGCGTTGTTTTCAACTCTGGTTGATCCTGCCAGAGGTCACTGCTATCGGAGTACGACTTAGCCATGCGAGTCACAGGGACTTCGGTCACTGGCGTACGGCTCAGTAACACGTGGGCAACCTACCCTCAGGACAGGCATAACCCCGGGAAACTGGGGCTAATCCCTGATAGGCACCCTCAACTGGAATGTGTCGGTGTCGAAAGCTCCGGCGCCTGAGGATGGGCCTGCGGCCGATTAGGTTGTTGGCGGGGTAACAGCCCACCAAGCCGACGATCGGTACGGGCAGTGAGAGCTGTAGCCCGGAGATGGGGACTGAGACAAGGCCCCAGGCCCTACGG
>DSAJ01000098.1 GCA_011372835.1 Methanomicrobia archaeon
GGCCAGCGGGACGCATGAGACGACTACGCCGCCGACGACATCGAAACCAACGAACAACCCGACGACGCCCCCTTCGACCACTGATCCTACGAGTCCACTGCCACCACCTCCACCTAACATACTCGAAGAAAGTTTCAGAGGCTGTTCTTCAAATGCCAACCCATCGAAACCTTCATACTCTTTTTTAGTGCGCGACACGAGCCTCTACCTCTCCGCGGAGGCACCCGAGGGAATGACAGTAAGCTTCGGCCAGACGAAGATAAACACCGAGTTCGGCAAGGAATGGGATATCGGTGTGCGCATCGATGCTGACGAGACTGCGCCACCCGGTGACTACGACGTCCCCATCACAGTGAGCACAGCCGGCGGGCGCGAAGCCACCGCCACCGTAACGGTGACGGTGATGTCGTATATCGATGTGGTGTTCGAGGAGCTCACGTTCTTCCCAGAGACGCCGGAGGACGGACAGGAGGTCACGTTCGAGGCAACGATCAGAAACGACGGCGACAGGCCGAGCGGAACGCTGACCGTGGTGCTCTATGAAGAGGCGACCAACGTGCGCCTCGCAGCACAGTGCGTAGAGCTTGAAGCGTACGGCACTGTTACAATCCCACTGACGACGACCGCATCGGACACGATGGGAAATGTGAAGGCGTTCGTTTCATCGCCTTCACATGAACAGGTCATCACCAACAACTATGCTTACGCCTGCGTGAATGTCTGCCTGCCGGAGAATCCGCCTCGGAGCGCCCAGGACATATATGATGAGGCGCTTAATCTCTACGAGGATGAGCTGTGGGACGCCGCTGCGGCCGGATTCTCAAATTCAGCCGACGCTTTCGAGGCAGAGGGCGACCCGTCGCGCGCCAGCCAGGCGACGGCCTATATGGAACGTGCGCAGACGTATTCACTCGCACAGCAGCTCTACGATGAGGCCAAGGAGGCCGAGGCGCAGGGCAACTACGAACTCGCAGAGGAGAAGTACAAGGCTGCCGAGGAGCTCTATACAGAGCTCGAGGACCGTCCGAAGATCAATGCGTGCTTCAGCAAGATCCTCGGCCTTGGCGCTTCGGATGGCGATGGCGGGAACGATTACCCATGGTATGTCTTCATCGTGCCGCTTGCGGCGCTCATCATGGCGCTGGGGATTGTGGCGCGCGGACAGTCCGAGTCGCGGGCGGTGCGCGATGCGGAATGGGACATGCTCTATCGCGACCTGCGGGACAAGTACGAGAGCGGCGCTATTGGCCAGGACACGTACGAGGAGCTCCTGCAACGTTGGGACTCCCGGCGTGGAAACAGGGATCGATGACGATTATTCCACTAGAAGCCCGATACCTCCGCCCAATCCGACAAATCGTTCAAGCACAAACTATTTATTTATATAGTGTGTTGTAGGGGCGGTAGTATACATGCACGGTAACTACTTGGAATTAAATGTTGGACAGCACGTGTTCAACCTGTACAAAGACTATTTTACTACCTTGGCACAATATCGCGACAACTATGTCGCTACAAATAACGAATTGGACATCAGCGGCGGACTCTTTTTCGCACTCTACGAACGTGTGATGGAAACCCACCCCCCAATAGACACGCCGCAGATGAGGGAATTCATTGCGACATTGAAGGAAATAGTGGACGAATTGTACTCCGGACCACCAATAGACTACGTCATCGTACGAATGAGCCAAGAACTGGTAACTGGAACTACCGAGAGGGGCTCAGCGTAAAAAACTAAGGCCCCTCTGTACTTTTTCTCAATCCTATACATATTGGTTGAACCATTGTATTAATTCTTGGCCGACGCAGAGTCGATGTGGATACGACACTGCTGCTGCTCACAACCCTTGGCTTCGTATGTGGCGTTACGACCGGGCTCGTCCCTGGGATTCACGTAAATACGGCGGCACCTCTTGCCGCATCGCTAGCGGCGTTGATCGACGCGCCGGCGCTCGGAGCCGCCGTATTCGTGTGCGCACTTTCGATAACACATACGTTCATCGACTTCTTGCCGGCCACGCTCCTCGGGGTGCCCGATGCGGAGACTGCGCTCGCCGTCCTGCCGGCACACAGGATGATGCGGGAGGGGCGAGGGATGGAGGCGATACGATTGTCAGGCATCGCAAGCCTTTTTGCCGTAGTGGTGATCGTGTCTTCCGTGCCGCTTGTGATGGCAGCACTTTCTAGACTCTACCCATTCATACGGTATGCGACACCGCTCCTGCTCGTCTGGTGCTCACTGCTGACCGTGATCGTGCACCATACCTGGAAAACGAGGGTGTGCGCTGCGTCCGTATTCGCACTGAGTGGCGCCTACGGATGCATCGTGCTCGGGTCACCATGGTTCGGAAGCGACCCTCTCTTCCCCATCTTCAGCGGATTCTTCGGGATAAGCACGCTTCTCGTGAGCCTCGGCACCACATCGCGAATCCCTGAACAGGACCGGGACGCGACCATGCTCCTGCCAAGGCATGCCATCGTGTCATCGTGTGCACGGGGAACGATCGCCGGATCGCTCGTTGCGACGCTTCCCGGTGTTGGAGCGAGCCAGGCTGCCGTCATCGCACAGCTCTTCGGTCAGGGGGCGGGATCGGCACGCTCGTTCATAGCGACATGCTGTTCGATAAACACGGCCAACGCGCTCTTTGCGCTTCTCGTGCTCTTTCAGTTCGACAAGGCGCGCAACGGGGCGCTCGTGCAGGTGCAGGAGCTCCTCGGGTCCCTGACGCATCACGAGATGTGCATCCTCATCGCGACCATGGTATGCGCAGCCGGTGCGGCCTTCGCTGCCTTACATGCGCTTGCCTCGCCGCTGCTCGCGTATGCCACTCGTATCGACTATGCGAAACTCTCGATCACCGGCATTGTCATACAGGTGCTTGCCATCGCCACGCTTGCTGGTTACCGCGGGCTTTTGATGTGCGCAGTTGCCGCAAGCATTGGCATGCTTCCCCCATTGATGGGTGTGCATAGGACGACGCTCATGGCGTTCCTGCTCGTCCCGGTGCTTTCATTCACGATTTAGAAACAATTAATAACGGAGGATACGAGATGATAACGATGGTGCTTGTCAATCCCTTTTCGGAACGTGTAAAAGACCTCCTGACAATCGATCTCAACGACATCGACCAGTCGCTCGTACGTCTCTCCATTGCGCGTTCCAACGAGAAGAACAACGACAAGTACGTAGACCTCGATGAACGGGACGACGCCATATCGCTCTTCTTGCTGCTCCAGAGCCTGGCGCAGCATCCACATGCACCAGAGGTGTACGCGGCGCTAAACGCGTATGAGCACCTGTTAAAGGAACGTCTCTCATGGCACTTCTCCGATGACGTGTTGGAGGAGATGCGAACGCTCATTCCCATATACTACATCAAGGACCACATGGCGGCCGACAGGCCCCTCAGCAAGGCGGTCGATCTGCCGGGGATGGGCACGATCCTCCCTCGCGAGGACCTCTTCAGGCTCAAGACGATGAGGCGCAGCGAGGTGGAGTACGCGGCCGTATGGACTGATGTGTATGAGGTAACGGACATCACGCGCCAGTACGTCGTCGACGGCTATCTCTACCTTACGAAATGGGAGCTCTTTGACCTCTACAGCAAGGTCGTCAGGAAACGGTGCTACGACTATGTGCACGGACTTTCGACGAGGATGGAGGGGGTGAGCCATCCGGTCTACGAGAAGATATCGTCCAAGGTCAAGGCGCTGCTCAAGACGGAGACGCGCATCGAACGGACCGCATCGGGTGACCTCGAGGAAGGGCTCTTTCCACCGTGCGTTCGCATCGCGCTTGGCGGCGTGTCGTCGGGGCAGCGGAACTACGCCATCACATTTTTGCTTACATCGTTTCTCTCATACGCCCGGCTAATCCCGTCAACGAAGGTCTTTGACAGGGAGAGCTCGTTCACCCTTTCCCAGGAGGACGTGCAGATACTCCTCGACGAAGTGGTGCCCGAGATCATCGAGGCTGGCAATCGGTGCGACCCTCCCTTCTTCAAGGAGCAGCCGCTGGAAAAGCTCAATATCCTCTACCACCTCGGATTCGGCATGACCGAGACGCCGACGGTGGCAGACTACGGTAAGTCGAAATGGTATCTTCCCCCATCATGCACGAAGATCGCGGAGAACGCCCCGCAGCTGTGCGATCCTGATGCGTTTTGCAGCCAGATGACATGGGGCGTCATCGACAGGGAACGCGCCGAGGAGGTGGTCAACAAGGCGGCTGCGAAGGAGCGGATGGCCGAGGGGGAGCAGGTGCTCGCACTGCTGCTCAAACGCTCAAGAACCCGTGATGCCATCGCCGAGGAGCTCGGCCTCGACAAGAAACAGGTGGCGTCCCTGCTGCAGACGCTTTCAAAGAACAAGCTCGTGGGGAGACGAAAGATCACGAATCCGCTCATCTACTACATACGAAAGAAGCGGGCGTCTAGTCGGAAAGCATGAAATCGTCGATGCGGTCGCGCGCCTTTTCCCGCTTTGCCTGATGGTCTTTGAGGAACTCTGATACCTTGGCGGCAAGCAGCTTCTTGCAGTTGCCGCACATCTCCTCGCCGCTCATGCAGCGCTCCTTGAGGCGGGCAAGGTCTTCATCGCTTTCCTCGAAGAGGATATAGAGATATTGGTAGACGGTGCAGATATTGGGATTTCCACCCTGAACGCGCTGTTCCTCAAGGGACTGGCACCCGCCGGTGAACGCGTTCATGACCTTCTTCTTTGCAACCTTGGGTGAGTCGACGGTGTAGATGGCCGACCCGCTCTTTGATGCAGACATCTTCGAGTCTGGACCGAGCAGCGAAGGAAGGAACATGCTCTGTATGAGCGCGGGTTTGTAGTATCCCAGCTTTTCTGCGACGTCGCGCGTGACACGGAAATGCGGGTCCTGGTCGATCGCACTCGGTATGAGCACGGGCACCTTCCTCTTCTGCATGATAGAGGGCAGGAATGCGGGGACGGACTGCATCGAGGTAAAGAATATCAATCCGATGTTGGTCGAGTTATCGAACCCGAACACCGCCTTGGCGGTAGAGAACGTGACGCGCTTTGCCACCTGCAAGGCATGCCTGTACATCGTCTTGGCATAGTCGAGGTCCGAGAAGATATGCGTCTTCTCGGGATCGAAGCCAAGGGCAATGATGTCAAGGGCGTTCTCGTATGAGAAGCTGATCGTATCGTCGATGGTAAGATGGGGCGAGAGGACGAACTTCTCGTCATCGGTCAGCTGAAACCACAATTCGCACCCGAACGTGTCCTGCAGGTACTTGGTGAATATCCAGGGAAGGATGTGGCCCAGGTGCGTGTGGCCGGAGGGACCCCTGCCTGTGTAGAGTGCAAACTGCTCCCCCTTCTCGTAGAGGGAGAGGATCCAGTCGAAGTCCCTGTGAGAAAAGAATATCTTTCTGCGCAGGAGTGGATGGACATGGCCGGCAAGAGCCTCCACGCGTTCGATAAGCCCGTCGGTGATCGGCTGCGTGCCGAACTGTTCGATGAGCTTCTTGTAGTCGATGTCGCCCTCGACATCCCACGGCGTGACCCTAAACTCAGTCATGCGCACCACATCTGTTCCTGCTCACTCGTTGCATATCGATGCCTTGCGGCGTTTCTCTCGCTTGATAGAAGTGGCCAGTCCGCGCATCTTGCGCTTCTTTGCTTCCCTCTCGCGTCGAAGCTGCGTTCGCGTCTTGTTCTTCAATCGTTTCATCATGTTCTTTTCACCTCGTCATTGCTTAGAAGATCCTGACTCCATCGTCACCCAGGCATGCCACCTGGAAGGAAACGCCGTTAGCGACAATGGCGGCAACGAGTGCGTTGTGCTCCCTCCCGCTGCCGGATGAAAGATTAATGTAGACGTCTCCGTCTGCGGGGAGCTGTTCGGCAATATCCTCGACAAGCTGGCACGAATCCTTGTTCTCGTCGAGCACTATCCAA
>DSAJ01000116.1 GCA_011372835.1 Methanomicrobia archaeon
ATCCTCGCCCTCGTGGGCTTCTACCTCGGCGCGAACTGGGCACTGTTCGTCTTCATCGTCAACATAGCCGTCCTTGCCGTAGTGGGGTACATCCTCTCACGACTGATGCCTGAGAGAGCGCCGGGCATGATGCTTGAGA
Organism: Methanomicrobia archaeon; assembly: GCA_011372835.1. Taxonomy (GTDB): domain Archaea; phylum Methanobacteriota_B; class Thermococci; order Methanofastidiosales; family NM3; genus NM3. The sequence continues at coordinate 140 of DSAJ01000116.1, forward strand.
TACCGAAGTACCACCTCCCATCGGCAAAGGTCGTCCTCTTCAAGACTTGGTTCCGGGTCAAGGAATTCATCGTCGTGGCATGGCCCATCATCATCGTGGGCTCCGTTGTGCTCTCGCTGCTCGAACATTACGACATCGTCACATACATCAACATGGCGTTCTCACCGATAACGCTGCTCCTCGGGCTGCCCATTGCGGTCGGTACGACGCTCATCTTCGGCATCCTTCGCAAGGAACTTGCCATGATCATGCTCTTCCAGGCGCTCGGCACGGAAAACGTGATATCGGTCCTTTCGAAGACGCAGATAATGACGTTTACGATGTTTATCATCTTCTACGTTCCATGTATCGCTGCCATCGGCGTCATGGTACGCGAGCTTGGTAGGCGCGATACGGCGTTTGCCATCGCAATAGGATTCATCGTCGCCATCGTCGTCGGTCTCATCGTGCGCCTTGTGGGGCTCGTTGCCTGATGGCACGCACCTATGGGACTCCGATGGTCCAAGACCTGAAAAAATGCCTCTTTGCAGAAGGTGCTATCAACGAATGACGACAGGTTTTTGTTCAATAAGGGTTACTTTTTTATAGCACCGAGACACTACGTTGAAAAGCATCGCCGATGTGACAGCAAAAATATAGGTCTCACGGCGCAAGGACGCCTTTGAAGGGCAAAGGACGATGCTGGGTGCAAAAAACCAACAAATGACGAAATGTTTAAAAAGAAATGGAAAAGATGTAACGAAGGTGACACCATGGATTCTGACAGTCCTTCCGTCCCCAATGATGGTCAACGCTCATTCTTTCAAAGAAATATCAAGCTCATCGGTATCATCGCTGCCCTCGTGATAGTAATAGCATCGCTCTCATTCTTTTATTTCCAGGGTGAAGAGATCGATGCTGAGTTTGCCCGCGAGAATGCACTAAAGCCCGGTCCGGACCAGTCGCTCGAGCACTGGTACATAGCATATATGACCGAGTCGCGCGTCTACAACTTCGAGGTGGTAAGCCAACTTGGAGAGAACATGTACGAGATTCGAGGAAGTGACAACAATCTCTATGAGCTGACGTTCTACCAGGAAGAAGAAAACGGTGCCATGCAATGGTACGCACAGTTCGAGGGAGAGAACGTCTCGTCGTCCCCCGAAGAGATAGTGCTCTTCTTCAACCTCTTCAGCTATATTGACACGGGACCGTTCACCGCCATCCCCGAGACAGCTGGGTACAAACACATCAACGACATCTATCTGCTCTTCGATGCATGGGAGAACGAAGGAGTAGAGAACCAGCAGCTCGCATACGGCATGTCCGAGATCTCCAAGGCTGTCGCGATGCGTCTTACCAACAACGATATCCACATAGACCATATGAAGGTCGGCGAGATAGAGGACGAGCACTTCATCAGGATGTACAAAGAGGAGATAGCGACTCCGACCAATCCGGTGATATACCTCATGACGGAACCTGGCGGTGCAGACAAATCACGCGTCATCATCCCTTATGACGGGCTCATCATCATCGAGATACCCAACTACCAGAACATTCCAAATCTCTGTCGCGCAGTTGCGAAGTTCATCACGCCTTCAGGAGGGGGCAGCAGCGGAGGGAACGCATGAGAAGGATAAACGTCATCGACCTGCTCGTTGTCATCATCCTTCTTCTTTCCGCCTATTCTTTTCTCACCCACGACCAACCGATTCAGGACCAGGTCGACGAATATACTTACACGGGCTCGCAGATCTACAAGGCCACGCGCTACATGGACTATCTCGACTCGAAGGGATTCCTCTATGACACCTATGTCGAGGGGTACTGGTGGGCAGACTACCTGAAGTTCGAAGAGACAGGGTATGTCGTCGACACGGGTGAGGGATCGTTCTCAATGCTCCTGCCCGACGGACAGGTGGTGACCGTCGGCGGGAGGATGAGCTACAAGGAGCAGGTCGGGGCAAACGAGGTCCGCCTCATTATCAGGACCAAGTCGACGGTCAACTACCGCATGTACGCTGCCACTCATGCATCGTTTGATGCATGGCACACGTCCGTACACGAGACGGCATCGTTCCTCGATGAGTTCGCCGTAGACGACATAGCCATCACTGGCTCCATCACGTTCGACAGCGACATTGCACCCTCCGCCGTTTTTGATAAGCAGCTCGAGACGGAGCTCAGGCGCGAGCTCTACTATGTGAAGGACATCTCGGTGCTCACCGACGACAACGGCATGACGATATCATTCATGCAGGCCAGCCTCTCAGAGCTCGCCACGCTCAACACGTTCCTAGCGGAACGGGACATCGCCATGGGCGATGTCTTCTCCTCCGATCTCATCGTCTTCGTGCGTACGGGAAAGGAGATAGGGGAGCTTGACAAGTATTGGATCAAGGAACACGTCAGGGACCACCTGTCAGATGTCGTCGACGCCGATGAGAACGCCATACACATAAGGTTGTAATCATGCTCGATAAAGCGGTGGTATGGACCTACAACGCTGTACGCAAGGGCGTAGCGCGGATACGGGGTACGACCTATGCCCCAGCAGAAGCCGCGTCCCTTGAGCCGTATGACGTTACCACCACGATGCGCCTTCTCGCCTCATTATCCGCCCGGCTTCTAGACGCCGTCAACGACGAGATATACAACAGCCGCGTGGGCCGCATGTGCGGACGCATCTTCGATGCAATGCTCGAAAGGGCGCCTGCGTGGCTCCCGACCATCTCGGTACGTGGCCTGCGCCAGGAGGACGCCCGCCGCCTCACCTCCCCGTTCATGTTCATCGTCGGATTCATCGCCTTCATCGGGTTGAGCGATCACGGCATCTCGACGTTCGCCTTCTTATCGATCACCGTATCGCTGTTCGCATACGGCATTGGCGCGCTTATGGGGCGCATGAGGCTCCCCTCGATCGGAACACGAACGGGCCACGCACTCCTCGTTGCCGCCCTCGCCGGGTTCGCACTTTCACCCATCTTCATGCATGCCGCCATCATCGGCCTCATACCACTTTTCATGTTCATCACGTCCTCACGATGGGGGCTGCCAGTATCGATACTCGTGGTCGTGGCCGGTGCCTTGCTCTTCCGACAGGCGCAGTGGACGCTGGGACTTCCCTTCCTCGCAGTTGGAGCGGTAGGCTTGGCACTGACACTGCGCACGCCGCGCTTTGCTCTGATACTCGAGCGCAACGCAACGACCATCGCACTGCTCCTCATGGCCTTTGGCACGCTCTACTGGGTGCTTTCCATAGCGCTTGTGGGAAAGATACCCCTCCTTACCGACCGGGAGGGACTTGACCCCACTTACACGATGCGCTCGCACATGCTGCCAATCGGCACGGTGCTGCTCATCTCCCTGCTCGGCCTCAGAACGCGTGAGGGTGCGTCGTACCGGAAGGCACGGCTGCTTGCCATGGTGGCCATCGTCGTATCTGCAGTTCTCATGGCATTGCTCGGCTACCGTACGCAGGTGCTGCTCACGTTGCTTGCAGCAGTGCTCGTAGCGCTGATGTGGGACCTCATAACGATCACGGAGGTCGGCCTCACGGCAGGCGCCATCGCCGGCGTCTTCCTCGTCATGACCGTGCTTAGGACATACACCACCGGAGCGCACGTGGGATTCATCGAATCGCTCGCAGTGCGCGCAGGGCTTACCCTTGACATATACGACATGATGGCCCATCTTGGCGGCTATCTCGGATTCACCAAGGGGCAGGTGCACATGGCAACGATCCGGGAATTTGCCACGCTCATGCCAGGGATCGCCTACTCACCGCGACGCTACATCGCCGTCTTTGCCGGAGCGGGGGGCATCTCGATGACATCGACGCTGCTCGGCCCGATAGCCGTCGACTTCGGGCTCGTCGGAAGCATCGCCGCTCTGGGCGCCGTTGGATTCTTCATGAGCCGGATGCACGTGCACACCCGCACCACGTCCGGGAGAAGACGCTGCTATGCCACCGCGCTCTATGCCCTCACGCTTGCCTACCTCATCCTTGGCATCGAGACGGGCCTTGTCGACTACGAGGTGCTCATGCTCTTTGGATTCGCCTTCCTCTACACGCTCTACATCTCCGGAATACGGAAAACTGACAACACCGTCAGCAGAGAAGGGGCCAGCGCCACATCATAAGATTATTATAACGTCTGCTACGATGATAGGTCATGTATCTCGAACATATGACCACCGATCTATTCAGAGATCGTGCGTTGAAAGTGGCACTCGTACCCGTTGGCACTATCGAGGCCCACGGACGACATCTTCCCCTGGGGACCGACAACATCATTCCCGCTCATCTCGTCACGATGATCGAGGGGAGGATGCACGACTCGCTCCTCATATGCCCTCATGTCGCATACGGGCACACGTTCTATCTCGAGGAGTGGCCGGGAAGCATCAACATACCCCCTACCGCGTTCAGGGACTATATGTGCGCGATCGCACGAGAGCTCGTGCGAAACGGCATCACGACGATCATCTTTCTTAACGGCCATGGCGGCAACACAGCGGCGCTCAACGAGGTGGGGGAGACGATCTCATACGAGGGGGTGCGCACGCGAGTAATAAGCTGGTGGGATGAGTATGCATCAGAAATCGCACAGGTCACGCCAGGCTCCGGCCATGGGGGCGAGGATGAGACGTCGCTTGTGCTCGCACATGATGCCGACCTCGTACAGATGAAAAATGCGGGTGTGGGGCCTGAGTGGCCAGAGTATGCCGAGATATCCCACCTAGCGCGCAGGGCCATCGTACCCGAGGCAATGACGGGTGATGCGCGGCGGGCGACGGCAGAGAAGGGTAGTGCCCTCTACGAGCTCATCGCCGATCGCATATGCACAACGATAAGGGACTACATGGAGGAGGTACGATGACGCCGATCATCCTCGTCGTCGGCATGCCGGGATGTGGCAAGAGCACGTTCATCGAGGAGGCTTTGCGCTTCGGATACACATCGATCTCCATGGGCGACATCATACGCGAACAAACGCGTGCCCGGGGGCTTCCCATCACCAAGTCGGGGGATGTCGCTCAGGAACTCCGCAAGGAGAGCGGGATCGATGCCATTGCACACCTCACAATCCCAAAGATAAAAAAGGGGCAACGATATATAATAGACGGCATACGAGGCATAAGCGAGGTCGATACGTTTAAGCAGCATTTTGACAGCATCGTCATCGCGATTCATTCCTCTCCCACCTCGCGATTCGACAGGCTTTTCGCGCGAGGGCGGGAAGACGACCCGTCGACACGTGAGGAGTTCGAAAAGCGGGATCGGCGCGAACTGGGATTCGGCATCGGTGACGCGATCGCCCTCGCAGACGTCATGATGATCAACGATAACGGCATAGCCACATTCAAGCGTCAGGCACAGCTATGCTTGAACGAGATTGGATCATATGAAGATACGAAAGATAGATGATTACATATGGGAGATACCCCAGGAAGGGGGCATGCAGGTCCCCGTGCGCATATGTTCGAACGAGTCACTCTTGGAATCGATGAAGCAGGACAAGACCCTCGAACAGGCGGTGAACGTAACGAAGCTTCCAGGCATCGCAGATGCGAGCTTCGTCATGCCCGACGGTCACCAGGGGTACGGATTTCCCATCGGCGGTGTGGCAGCTTTTAGCGCCACCGACGGCATCATATCTCCCGGCGGCGTCGGCTACGACATCAACTGCGGCGTGCGCCTTTTGCTCTCATCGCTTGTGAAGGACGAGGTCATCGAAAGGCGCGACGCACTGCTTGATGCCCTCTACAAGAACGTCCC
>DSAJ01000141.1 GCA_011372835.1 Methanomicrobia archaeon
ACCGAGACCAAGATACAGGGGCAAAGCACCTTTCAGGTCGTGGGTAGCTACACGAAGAAGAGGGAGGAAGTGGAGATACCTGATGACGACGTAGAACTGGTCATGGCTCAGACGAATGTCCCGATGGAGCGCGCCCGTGAGACGCTCGAGAAGACGAAGGGAGACATCGCACAGGCCATCGTCGAACTACAGGGCGAGGGCAAGTGAGGCAAAGAGGAAGGCAAGGTATACGATCGACACATAGTAAAACCACCGTGCCAATCCCGCCTGCCGTATGGGCGTCGAGAGCATATACATCGCATAGAGATGTACGAAAAGCAATGTGAGAAATATCAGCACGCCCAGAACGGGCACTGGCCATTCGAACACGATTTTAAAGAGGGTAAGAACGCCGATGAGGACCGCTGAGTAGGCGACCATATGGGAGTATACCCAAAACAGTGCCCTCCTGACCTCCTTATCATTGTCGTTTTTCATCCTTGAGCACGCTCTTCATGCGCTTGAGCCTGAAGAAGTCCTCACGTTCGCGTTCCTCGAGCATGAGCTCGACCCACTGATACTTCTCCCTGAGTTGCGGGAGCAGCACGTATTCGAGGGCGTTCACGCGGCGCTTGGTGCTTTCTAGCTCCTCGGCCACGAGGCGCACCTGTTCCTCGACCTCTGCAAGGTCGATGATCGCCCGAAGGGCGGTCTGGAACTTGTTGACGACCTCATCGACCTTCGAAGGCGTGTTGATGAGCGAGTATCCGCGCTTCATATAGGGACGCTTGATCTTGCCACGGAGCTTGATGAGGGGTACGACGACACCCATGATATTGTAGGTGCGGATATCGAACTCGGAGGTGGGTGGAACGGCAAGCGAGATGTTTTCCAGCTCACGTTTGCCAATGTACATCTGTGCCTCTATGAGCGCCCCGTATGCTTCCTGAAGCCTGGAATGCGCCTGCTTGCGAAGACGTTTCCTGTCGGCGACGAGGTCAAAGAACTGCATGACGAGGGAATCTCGTTTCTTCTTGAGCAGTTCATACCCCTTCTCCGCCAAAGAGATGCGGCGCTTTAACTGCAGCAGCGCCATCCTGGTCGGCTTAATTTGCTCCACGGCCATGCTTACTCACTTTGTTCCTTCGGGTAGTACTTTTCGATATACTCCTGGTCGATACGTTTGAGTTCCCCCTCGGGGAGCATGCCTAGCATCTTCCAGCCGAGGTCGAGCGTCTCCTCGATCGAGCGGTCCTCGTCGCGCTTCTGCCTGATGAAGTTGCTCTCGAACTCCTCAGCGAAGTGCAGGTACTGTTTATCGAGGTCGGACAGGGCGTCCTCTCCCACCACGGCCACGAGGTCGCGCATCTCCTTGCCCTTGGCATACGCCCCGAAGAGCTGGTTTTGGAGACCGTCGTGGTCCTCGCGCGTGAGGCCCTCCCCGATGCCGTCCTTCATGAGGCGGGAAAGCGACGGTGACACATCAATGGGTGGGTAGATGTTCTTCCTGTTGAGCTCGCGTGACACGATGATCTGTCCTTCCGTGATATAGCCTGAAAGGTCGGGTATCGGATGGTTCATGTCGTCGTCGGGCATGGTAAGGATGGGCATCTGGGTGATCGACCCCTCCCTGTCCTCGATCCTGCCCGCTCGCTCGTAGATCGATGCGAGGTCAGTGTACATGTAACCGGGATATCCGCGTCGGCCCGGCACCTCCTCCCGTGCTGCCGAGATCTCCCTGAGAGCCTCGCAGTAGTTGGTCATGTCGGTAAGGATAACCAGGAGGTGCATGTCCTTCTCGAAGGCGAGGTACTCTGCCGCCGTAAGGGCGACACGCGGCGTGATGATCCGCTCAATGGCAGGGTCGTCGGCCAGATTGAGGAACATGACGACCTTCTCCAGCGCTCCCGACTTCCTGAAGTTCTCAGTGAAGAAGTTCGCCTCGCCGTAGGTGATGCCCATGGCCACGAAGACGATGCCGAATTCCTCGCCGGTCAGCACCTTGGTCTGACGCGTGATCTGTGCGGCGATCTCGTTATGAGGGAGGCCTGACCCGGAGAAGATAGGAAGCTTTTGCCCCCTGACGAGCGTGTTCATCCCATCGATTGCCGAAAGGCCCGTCTGTATGAACTCACGCGGATACTCACGTGCCGACGGATTGATTGGGAGGCCGTTGATGTCCATCTCCTTGTCCGGGATGATGTCCGGACCGTCGTCTATGGGCTCCCCCATGCCGTTGAACACGCGCCCAAGCATGTCCTCGCTCACGGGGAGCTTGAGCGTATGCCCCGTGAATCTGACGCTCGTGCCCTCTGTGGTCGTGCCGCTCGTGCCCTCGAAGACCTGGATGACCGCCACGTCGCGGTCGACCTCGAGCACCTGTCCTCGGCGCTTCGTGCCATCGGGCAGCGTAACTTCGACCACTTCGGAATATCCGACGCCCTCGACGCCATCGACGATAATGATAGGACCTGAAACCTCGCGTATAGAACTGTATTCCTTTTGAACGTCACTCATCTCATCACCCCGCATAACTCCTGGCAAGCCTGTCGTATTCGTCATACATCTCGTCGGTGAGGCCCTTGATGTACGATTCAAGCTCCTTCTCGCTCACGTACTTGAGACGGCCGATCTTTTGCACGGTGGGCATATCGCGTATCTCTGCCACGCTCACGCCCGAATCGATGAGCTTGAGGGCAGTGTCGTAGAAGTCAAGTATCGACTTGAGCATGACCACCTGCTTGTTCTCCGAACAGAACGAGTCCACATCGTGGAACGCGTTTTGCTGCAGGAAGTCCTCGCGGATCATCTGCGCGCACAGGAGCGTGACGCGCTGGCGCTCGGGCAACGCATCGGGACCGATGAGCTGCACGATCTCCTGGAGTTCGTTCTCTTCCTGGAGGATGCTCATGGCCTCGTCCCTGCGCATCTTCCACTTCTCGGAGACGTTGTCCTTCCACCAGTCCTCGATCTCGTCAAGATAGAGCGAGTAGGACGTCAACCAGTTGATCGAGGGGAAGTGACGCTGGTCCTTGAGCTTCTTGTCAAGCGCCCAGAAGACCTTGACGACCCGCAGCGTGTTTTGCGTGACCGGTTCGCTGAAATCACCGCCCGGTGGCGACACGGCCCCGATGATGGAAAGCGACCCCGTATCGTTGGCCAGGGTGTCTACACGCCCGCTTCGCTCATAGAACCCCGAGAGCTTCGATGCGAGGTACGCAGGGAATCCCGCCTCGCCGGGCATCTCCTCGAGGCGACCTGAGATCTCCCTGAGGGCCTCAGCCCATCGCGACGTCGAGTCTGCCATCAGTGCTACGTTGTAGCCCATGTCGCGGAAGTACTCCGCGATGGTGACGCCGGTGTAGATCGACGCCTCGCGGGCCGCCACGGGCATGTTCGACGTGTTGGCGATGAGCACCGTCCGCTCGGTGATGGGCTTTCCGGTGCGCGGGTCGAGGAGCTCGGGGAACTCCTTGAGCACCTGCGTCATCTCGTTGCCGCGCTCGCCGCAGCCCACGTAGACGACGATCTCTGCATCGGCCCACTTTGCCAGCTGGTGCTGGGTGACGGTCTTTCCGGTACCGAAGCCGCCTGGTATGCCCGCCGTTCCTCCCTTGGCGATGGGAAAGAACGTGTCAAGCACGCGCTGGCCTGTGATGAGCGGAATGGTCGAAGGGTGTTTTTTCGCATAGGGGCGCGGCTCCCTGACGGGCCATGCATGGTACATCTTGAGCCCCACGTCGCCGTCGGCCGTCTTGACGGTAGCGATGTCGTCCTCTATGTCGTATGTTCCCTTCAAGACGATGTGTTTGAGATCGCCCGACACATTGGGGGGTACGAGTATGCGATGCTCGACGACCTCTGACTCCTTGACCGTCCCAAGCACCATGCCCGGCTCCACCGCTGCGCCCGCCTTGACGCGGGGGACGAACTCCCATGATTTTTCAGGGAGCTCCTTTACACTCACTCCCCGCAGAATGAAGCTGCCCTGCTCATCCTTCATGACGCGCAACGGCCGCTGTACACCATCGTAAATATTCTTGATGAGGCCCGGACCAAGCTTAACGGAAAGCGGTCTGCCGGTGGCAATCACCTTCTCGCCTATCTTGAGACCCGCTGTCTCCTCATACACCTGCATCGTGGCCAGGTCTTCCTCGAGCCCGATAATCTCACCAATGAGCTGGGTATCACCGACCTTGATCACTTCATACATCTTAGCTCCCTTCATGCCCTCTGCCACAACGACGGGGCCGGAGATCTTCACAATCTTTCCTTCTATCACGCCATCACCCTCATATATTGACACCAACTGCCTTCTTTATCAGTTCTTCGAACGGATCGAATTCTACTGTAGCGCCCTTATCCGGTACCTCAACGATGATGGGAATGATCTTCTTGTTGATGTTGACCCGTTTGATTTGATCCCGAATAAGATCGGCGTAGGAATGGGATATAACTATGATACCTATGTTACTATCCTTGAGCACAGTCTTGAACACATCTTCAACAGCGGGGCGTTCTGCCGGTACTGCATAAAGGTCCTTGATGCCTATTATGCCAAATCCCGTGAACGTGTCATCGTCCCCGATCACTGCTATGCGCATTATGAAACACCCACCATTTCCTTGATTCGCTCAGGGTCGATACGTTCATACGATCCTATGATGATCGTCTTGAGCTTGCGAATCTCTGCTTGTTTCTGCGCCAGATACCCAATTGACGGCCCTATCCCGAGTGGATTGAGCGTTGATATCTCCTTTCCATGCGATATGAGCATATCGTTGAGCGCCTGCTCGAACACCGATATGTTGCGGTGCTCCTCGTACTTGGGCACGAGGTCGTTGAACAGGTCCGCATACGGCGTCTTTTCGAGCACGCTTATCACCATGCTGATGTCGTCCGCGGTGGCGATGCTTTTGAGCGACTCGTGAGATACCATGTACGTCACGGGCAGAAAGTCCTGAGCTACCTCCTCACGTTCCTCCATCACGTTGATGCGCAGTGCCGCCATGATATTGATGATATCGATCTGGAGCCCGAAGAAGGTCTTGAGCAACTTGAGATTCTTGTCGCGCGTATTCTCCAGATACTCCCATAATGATGAATAATAATCATACAGCAGTTCATTCTCGATCTTTACCAGTTCCTCATCCTGCATGGACCCGAGAAGATGCTCGAACTCGGAGGTCACCGACATGGCCACCTCTTCGGCGGACTGCGCCTTGGCCAGCTGCTCACGCTGAGCATCGGAGAACGTGCCTATCTTGATGAGATATTCACGAGGGTCCTTGTTCGCCCTGATACAGCGCAGGGTGCGGATGATGTTCTCGATGTCCCATCGTTTCAGCAGCACCTCGAAGACGGGCTTGACCTTGTTTGGCGATATGGAGTATATCTGGTCGTAGATGGACGCGAGATGGGTGTTGAGCGCCCGCTCTATCTTCGATATCGTGTAGTCCTCGCCAACGTATTCTGAAAGATAGTCCGTGTACTCCGTCTCTTTCAGCATGGATACAATTTCGTCAAGCGAGTGTGCCTCCGCAAGCTCCTCGAACTTCGTCTTGGACAGCAGCTTGCCCTGCTTGGCCATGATACGTGCGTTCGGATATGAGAACGGCGCATAATCCAAGACTATGGAGGCGATCTTCGCTGCGATGACAAGGGCCAGGATCGATATTGGCACCATGAAGAGGTAGAACTGATTCATGATCTCACCTTAGAACAGGATCGAGGCGAGCTCCTTGCGGATATCACGCTTCCTGCGATCAAGACGCGTCAGGAGCGCGTTGTCGACGACCACGCCGGACGGGGACGCGACCACGACCCCTATGATGCCATCATCACTGATGGTAAGCGTCGTCTCCCTTCCTGTTTCCTCCCGTATCTTCTGTTC
>DSAJ01000158.1 GCA_011372835.1 Methanomicrobia archaeon
GAATAATATTCTCAAATTTTACAAATTAAGAAATTATCTACCAAAAATCTTATATACACAACCTCAAAGGTTGCTTCACACATCTGTCGACATTACGGCAGATCGTGAATAGGAGGAATTTTATGCGCTGGTATATCGGCAAGGAAAGAGAGCCCGGTGAGTCGGAACAGCCTTACTGGGGCGGTCCGTTGCGGCTTCGGCTTCCGTTCATCCACTATCCGTGGGAATGGCCCGAGTTCGTTGAAGGAGCTATCCTCTGTGTGGTGCCAATGGGTGTTATCGCAGCGATGCAGGCATCTCTCGGCGTGACATACGAAATGGGGCTCACCATGGTCATTATTAACAATTTTATGTATTTGTTGCACACCAGCTTTGGTGACCCAAGCGTAGCTGGATGGATTACCGCAGGTATACCGTTGTACATGTCCTTTGTTGCGCTGTATGCAACAGAGACCAGCAAAGTCGGAGCCATACAGGCAATGTGTGCTCTGCAGGCATTAATGGCCATCATATTCTTGGTCATGGCGTTTACCGGAGGTGCCAAGAAGATAGTGAACGTGGTGCCCACGTCGCTTAAGGCGGGTATCCTGCTCGGTGCAGGTATCGCTGCCATCACCAGGACGTGGGAAAACAGTGGCGCAGGTATCCAGAACGGCGTCGCAAAGTGGTCGCCGGCACTCGGAATCGGTCCCATATCGATCTCGTTCTTGGTCGCTGTGGTGCTATCGTTCTTCATCTTGTGGTCGCCGCGTGCTCTTGCATATCGGAAACAGCACAAATGGTTCGGATGGATAGCGCGCTACGGTATCGCACCGACGTTCATCATCGGTTACATCATCGGTCTCGCACTTGGAGAGGTGCCCCAACCAACGGGCGTCTTCGACAGTGGATGGGTCTTCGTGCCACATGTTGGTGAAACGTTCAATGCTATGTCGCCGCTTTCAGTTGGCTGGCCATCGGGCGAAATGTTCGTTGCTGCCATCTCGACAGCGATCGTTGCATACGTTCTTGCGTTCGGCGACATCCTTGTCGCTCAGGCGATCATCGATGAGGCTAACGAGGCGCGAAAGGACGAACTCGTCATCCTCGACCCTAACAGGACGAACTTCTGGACAGGTATACGAAACCTTGTAGAGACGATCATCTGGCCGTACCTGCCTCTCGCAGGTCCGCAGTGGACTGGAGGTCAGGCGCTTGTCGTCAACAGGTTCAAGAACTCCACACCAGAGGAAGAATACTCCTACTGGGGCGGTGCGACCGGCCTCTTCTGGGGTATGTCGATCATCATGCTCGTCTACCCACTCGTGCTCGTCGTCAGGCCAGCACTCCCATACGGCTTCGGCCTCACGATGGCTGTGCAGGGCTACCTCTGTACGTACCTGGCAATGGAGATGGTGACGACCAACCTCGAGCGTGGTATCGCAGGCATGACCGGCGGTATCCTCGCAACACGTGGTGCGACCTGGGCTCTGCTCATGGGTGTCCTCTTCTACCTTGCCCTCGAGTACGGTACGAAGGAGGAGAAGAAAGCCGAGAGACTTAGGGCAAAGGATGTACCCGAAGAGAAGGTCACTCCTGAAAAATAGGTGAAGTAACTTCACCTTCTCTTTTTTCTTTTTATCATTTTTTCTAAAACATCGTTTCTATATCACTCTACAATTATACAGTGTGACGTTAACTTTTTAAAACTACCAACATAGTCAATTCTGGTGAAAATTATATGAATGAAAGAAAAGCCGTAGGTATATTACTTATCATCATGTTCATATTCATATTTGCCTACAGGTTGATGCAAGGGGGAGGCAAACTCTCAGAAGATTATCTCGACATATTTGTCGTTGGATTCTTCCTTGTGCTGATATTTCTATGGCAATTTATTAGCCCCGCCCAAAAGCGCAAGAAGGATGAGGAAGAGGGAAACGAACTGGAATCGGAGTAGAACACCATGAAAATGCCAAAACAGAAGAAGAAGCTAGATCCAAAGATATTGGAACGTCTGCTCCCTCTCACGATCCTCGCATTCGTTGTGGGTGTGGGTGGTGTGTGGTTTATACGTAACTATATCACCAACAACGACATTATCACTTTCGCATATATCATCGTGTTTTGGTTGATCTTCCAATCAAAGTTTGTTGAAATAGTGCGCGGGCCGGAATATTTCAAGAAACGCCAGGACGATGCATCAAAAAAGGCAAAGGAAACAAGGAAAAAGTACGGGGGAAAACCCCGTTAGTCCAACTCGGATCTCACTTCTTTTAACTCTTTTATCATGGCACGAATGCGCTTTTCCTCTTCGGGATGGTCATGGGCAAGTACGGCGGCGAGATCGTCTAGTGCCTTTCCGGCCTGTTCGAAGTAGGGTCCGTGCTGTGAAGTCTTGCCACGCTTTAGTAATTGCTCACGTCTGCGGAGTAACTCGTTTTCCTTCTCCTTGATGCCTGCTCGCTGGACACTGCCCCGCACAAGACCTCCGTACGTATTCATATCGATAAGGTCCTTTGCCTTTTCCTTGCGTTTTCGCAGCTTTTCAAGCTGCTCATCGATCTCCTCGATGGAATCATACATTCGTTGTTTCACCTGTTGTTCTTCACGGGTATCGGCGCATAGACCTTCTTCATCGTTTCGGAGAATAGTGATATGTCCTTGTGTGGGAGGTTCATGGCAGAGACGAACTCGTCCTGGAACGTATCGTGCGTTGCAAGTTCGATGTAGCGAAGCTTTTCGAGGATCTCACGTTCCTCTTCGCGCTTCACGCCCGATATGAGTGACATGCGCGCGCCAGTGCCAGCAGCGTTCCCGACGGATTTCACCTTGTCAAGTGGCACTTCCGGGAAAAGACCTATCGTCATGGCATTCTCGACATCGATGTAGTTGCCAAACGCTCCAGCGATGAGCACCCTGTCGATTTCCTTGGCCGTGATGCCTTTATGGCCCATGAGTATCGAAGCGCCAGCATACATCGCAGACTTGGCAAGCTGAACCTCGCGAAGGTCATTTGACGTGATGACTATGTCCTTTTTGATCTTGGTCCTTCGGGCCCATTCGAGAACGAACTCGTATCCATGGTCGCCCTCGCGAACGCGGTCGTTTTCATCCTCAAGGCGCTCGCGGATCTTGCCCGTTACATCGATGACAGCGGATTTGAGCATCTCGGCAACGACGTCAATGATACCCGAACCGCAAATGCCCAACGGCTTTGAACCACCTATCGTCTTATACTTGACATTGAGGCTGCCGCGGCTGATGTTGACATTTTCGATTGCCCCGTCTGCAGCCCTCATACCATACTTGATGGTCGAACCTTCAAGCGCTGGGCCTGCTGCCGCCGAACAACATACCATCCCATCCTTGTTGCCTAGGACGATCTCGCCGTTCGTGCCGACATCGATTGCAAGGGTCATCTCGGAACTCTTATGGATATCACATGACAGTATGACGCCAAGGTGGTCTGATCCGACGAATCCTGCTACGACAGGCAGCATGTGCACATTTCCAACAGGATTGATGTTGATGGGGACATCTGAAGCACGCAGGTCAAGCGGATGTTGGACAGCTGGACAGTATGGTGCTAGTGAAAGGTATTTTGGATACAATCGAAGGAATATGTGGTGCATTGCCGTATTGCCAACGATCGTTACTTCCGAAAGCGACGACATCTCGATGCCCGCCTTCTCGCATCCCTCATTGATGATTTTGTTCACGCCATCGACCACGAGCTTGGATAACTTTTCCAGATTCTCCTCCTTGAAGGAGTAAGATATACGAGCCATGAGGTCGTCGCCATACGGTATCTGGGGATTCATCATCGAACCAACGCCGATGATCTTGCCAGAAACAAGGTCCATCACGTATGCGACCATCGTCGTGGTGCCAATGTCAACGGCTGCACCATACACGGCATCGAGCGATGGGTCACCTACAGCAAGCACTCGATTGCGATACATCGTAACAGAAATAGTATATTTTTGGTCCCTGATTATCTTGGGAAGTGTACGCAGCGTGGATATGTCCATGTCAATGGAATCATAGTCCGTTTGTTCTGCCAAAGCATTCTGGAGACGATGCCAGTCACAGGCGTTGTCTTCAAGGGTTGGTTTGGGCAGTGTCACGCTAAAGACCTTCACCAACGGGTCGATCTCCACAGGATATTCGGCTCCATTAACGAGGATCTTTTGTTCACCGAGCAGGCTTTCCTTCGGTACGTCGATGATACAGTCGCCCTGTATCGTTGCACGGCATGCGAGACGTGCGCCTTTCGCGATATCGCCTGCAGAAAAGACCTTCCGCTCACTCGCCGTTAATTCGCCCAATGTACCTTGATTGAGGTAGACCTTGCACTTTCCGCATGTACCTTTTCCTCCGCAAGGCGCATCAATGCCTACACCGGCGTTGTTTGCAGCCTCGAGCACTGATATGCCGGAGGAGATGTTGATCTTCTTACCCGATGGTTCGAAAGTTACCTTAGCCATACTGACACCGACGTAACATGACATGAATATTATAAAAACCTTACCGGTAAACAGGCATTCACTACGAACAATTTACGTTCATTAAATAATAAAAAGAGAATAAAAAAAGAAAAAAAGAGTTTAGTATGAAGAATGTACGTCTTCTCGTATCTCCTTCCAGCTCTTGCCACCCTTGGCAGCCTTGATGACCTCATCGCCCACTTCTGGACCATCGGCGTATATCGCAAACTCCATGGTCTCTGCAAACGTCGTATCGACTGAACCGCCCGCGACGATGAAGGGTTTTTCGACTCCTTCCTTCTTCATCATCTCTGAGATCTTCGGGAAGGCATTTCGGGTCGACGTCATGAGCGACGTGCCGGAGATGACATCGGGATTCTCCTTCTTTGCGGCCTCGATGACCTTGTCGATAGGTACCGATTTGCCGAGGTCGACGACCTCGTACCCCTTCGCCTCGAGTATCGTTGCGACGATGTTCTTGCCAATCTCGTGGACGTCACCGTCTGCGACGTGCATGAGGATCTTACCCTTCTTTGCTACATCGCCCATTGATTCCTTGCAGTGCTTGATACCGGCCTGCATGGCGCCGCTTGAAAGCAAGATCTCCGGCACGAAGACATAGCCTCCGTCGTAGAGCTTGGCAACGGCGATCGCACCAGGTAGTAGTGCGTTCTCGACGATGTCAAGTGGCTTGTATCCCTCATCTAGAAGTGAAAGCGTGATCTTCTCGCTCGTAGCGCTGTCACCCTCTATGACGACCTCGGTAAGCTCTCGGAGCTTGGCATCCTCTGGCAAGAATTCTGCGACGATCTCCTTCTTTGGCCTCTTCTTCTTTTTCTTCTTCTCCTTTGGCTTGGCCGCATCGACGAGAGCCTTGATGTTCTCGAGCGGAGTGTATGGCGGCGTACCACAAGCGGGGCAAAGAATGTCCGTACCGTCACGAAGGTCCTGCAGGGCCTCTTTCTCGATGAGCTCTGGTGAACCGAGCATGATGGTCCTGATGGTCTCAAGCGAGCCTATAAGCGCCATCCTGTCTCCTATGGCACGTTTCGCATCAATGGTGTAACATCCGGGGGCCTCGTATGAGAACGCGTCAAATCCGCTGTAGGGTGCGTACATCAAGAAGCCGGTCGTATCACCACAGATATGCAAGTACGAAGGCACATCTTTGATGGCCCTCGTGAATCGTCGGTATATTGGGTTCAGGTACTTGTCGAACGCCACGGGCGACAGCAGGTCGCCGGAGGCTGTGGGGTCCGGCATGTAGACCGAATCGGCACCATGGTTTTCAATCGCATCTCGGGCGATATCTATCAGTAGATCGGTAAC
>DSAJ01000069.1 GCA_011372835.1 Methanomicrobia archaeon
ACATGTCCTCGTCCCCGGCCCCGGCCGTGCGTTTGGGCAGGAGGCGCCATCCCACGAGCGCAACGAACAGCACGCCAACGATGGCAATGCCGCCGCCGACAGGTGAAAAATCGAACATGCCAAACGCTTCGCCTGTGGCCTCGGTCCTCAGACTGGCGATGATGATGTTGGGCGGCGTGCCCACGAGCGTGGTGAGGCCGCCAAGAAGGGACGAGAACGCAAGAGGCATGAGCACGAGGGAGGGGGAGTACCCGTTCTTTCGGGCAACGGCGAGGGCAACAGGCATCATGATCGCAAGCGCGCCGACATTGTTCATGAACGCGGAGGCCACGGCGACGAGCAGGCACATGGCCACAAGCTGCTGCTGCATCGAGCTCCCGACACCAGAGACGAGGTCGCCGAGCACGTCGACGAGCCCGGAGTTCTCCAGCGCACGACCGATGATGAGCACCGACGCCACGGTGATGACGGCTGGATGGCCGAACTCCTCGAAGGCCTGTTCACCCGGAATGATGCCCGTCACGACAACGACGAAAAGCACCGCGAGGGCAACGATGTCGTGGCGTATGCGACCCCATGCGAACATGGCAAGGGCGAACGCAAGCGCGAGGAACACGACGTAGAGCTGCATATATGTAATATGGAGGCATCGCTTTAAGTGTATTATCTTGATCAATGCGTTATGTGCTCATCGATGTGTCGATTCAAAAGAAAAGCGAGGATGTAGTGCGCGAGAATGACTATTTACCACTGTTAGGTGATTACATCGAGCGCCTCGAGCGGTACGTAGAATCGTTCGTATCTGCAGTTGATTGCCGCATCGGGCACGACCGTGGCGCGCTTCGTTATCCGCGTAATGGTGCCGGTGTAGGTCTTTCCCCGGTAGACGAAGCTCCGCGCGAGCCTGGGCGAAGCGTCCGGGTGCCGTGGCTATGCGTCGTACTCAGCGAGTGCTTCGTGCCAGTATGGCCAAATATGTTTCGCGCCATCGTCTTGAAGGGTCGCTTGCCGCACGAGGAGCGACCGTGGAGCTCGAACTCGATAATGTGGATGATCTCGTGCTCCATGATGCCCATCATGACCTCCATGCTGCTGGAACACGGGATCCCGTTGACGTCAACCCCCGATGCCTTCCCATCAAAGGGGTAGACGACAAGGGGGTATGAGAGCGCAAGGACGTAGGTCCCTTCACGCCGGTCGTATTGCACCTTGCCGCCGGTCCTGGTCATCCTGTTGGAGAGTCGGTATGCCAACCCCCCCTCGAGCCGCTTGCCTAGCATGCCTTCGAAGAAGACCTCGTCATAGAGGAAAAACATGTCCTGAACGTCCCGAACAGCCAGTGCTTCGGCACGGCCCGCAGAGAACGCGGACCCCGACCCCCTCATGCGTTCGACTATACGGGCCCGTCCCTGTGCGATGTGTTGTTTTTCATTATGCAGCCCCATGCATTCTCGCAGTTCCATTGTACCGCTATTGATTCGAAATGGGTCAATTTAAGGGTTATGTGCCCGTGCATGCGCACATCGCTGTTGCCAGCATCGAATCGATGCGGGCGAGGGATGATCCCAGAGGCATGGCCCCCGGTTCTGACGATATGATTTAAAAAGGATGAAAGAGCAACCTATTCAATGGATACTGCGAATAGCGCCAATACGGTCGTCATAGGGGCCGGCATCAGCGGGCTGCTCTCTGCCCTCGTGCTTGCCAAGGCGGGCCATCGCGTCACCGTCCTCGAACGGGAAAGCGAGGTCGGCGGCGTGTGCAGGAGCTATAGCGTCGGACCCTACAAGGTCGACACGGGGCCGCACATCATCACGCGCCTGCACGGAGGTCCCCTGAGGAAGCTCATCGACGACTACTTCGAATCGGTGCCCGTCTTTGTGCCCCATGGCGAGTATTACGTACGCACCAATGACAAGATGCGGCCGTTCCCCTGGACGCTCAAGAAATTCGCTCTCTTTGACCTTATTTCCAAGTCGGACCGTATCGAGCTCATCCAGACCATCACGTCTGTGTTCACCCAGCGCGCGCTGCGCATGCTTGACGACGACGTCTCGGTCCACGACGTGATACGGGACCGCTCGCTCAGCCCGAGCACGCACGAGTTCATCGACACGATGTGCCGGTTCATGACGGGGGCGGGCATGGAGCAGACGCCGCTTACCAGATTCTTCGACTCACAGGACTACAAGAACAAGAGGGAGGTCCAGGACCCGCTTGACTACCTCAATGGCATCAAGAACGCGATAACGAAGAAAGGGGCGCTCGACCAGCAGTACCCAAAAGGAGGCGTTCAGACGCTGATCAACGCCATACTCTCCTCGATGCCCCGGGACGTGGTCGACATACGTACGTCGTACGAGGCACGAAAGATCGTGGTCGATAATGGGTCGGTGACAGGCGTGGAAACGGACAAAGGGGTGTTCCAGGCCGACACGGTCGTCTACTCCCCGCTGGTCTCAAAGCTTCCCGAATACGTTGACGACCTCCCCGATGCGTATGTTGACACCCTTACATCGCTGGAGACGGTGCGCGCGCTCACGCTATGGCTCGGACTCGATGAACCATTCTTCTCCACTGACGGAAGCGAGATATGGATCGATAGCGACCCGCCCTGCTGGGTCGTGCCGACGACAAACTATGACACGTCCCTTGCACCACGGGGCCACCAACTCGTCGGCATCGCAACGAACCTCCGGCCGGACGCGGACATAGAACAAGTGAAACGCGACCTCCTCTCGGAAGTAACGGACCGGTTGCCAGGCATCGAGCACCATATCAAGATGACCCACTGGCAGGTGCTCGTGCCCGAGAAGGCGGCCTGGGTCGTCGGCAGGGGGATGCCTGCGTGCGAGACGCCGGTGGAGGGGCTTACCTCGTGGGGACCGACACGATGTGCAAGTCGATGGGCGTGACGAGGGCAGCGTATTCTGTTTTGGAATTGCTGAGCATCCTAAAGCAAAAAACCCTCATTTCTCCAAAATAACGACATTCTTAATACCATTTTCCCGTTACTCTTTTGCCTCTTTTTCATGTAGCTTTCCAACAATGAATCGGGCATGTCGCGCTATCCGGTCCCCAGCCATGCGTGAAAAGAACGTGGGGTCTTCCTCATAATAGACAAGAAACGCCTCGAAGAACATTAGCAGTGCATAACTGAAGAACTCCTCTGCCAGTTCGTGAGCATCGCAACGCGGTATCATCCCTTTGTCCATCATCTTGAGGAATATGCCCTCCCAGAACGCCATTGGTGCCTCACGAAGCGTCGTCTTGTAGAACTCCTTCACGCGCTCGTTACGATGTAGTTCGATGGCTATCACGCGCCATAACTTCATGTAGTGCTGCTCGTCACCTACGCCTGCAAGGAGCGAGCTCATGCCGGCGGAGAAGAACTCGTCAAGACCCATCTCATCGAGGGCCGCGTCCTCATCTAACTCAGGATTCATCTCGTCAAAGTACGAGATGAACTTGGTGAGTATGGCCTCGAGGATGGCTTCCTTGCCTGCGTAATGGTTGTATATCGAGCTTTCACGGATGCCGCTGGCACGCGCGATGTCGCGAATCGAGACACTCTCGAATCCGCGGTCGGCCGCCAGCTCAATCGCCTCGTGGAGGATCGTTTCCTTGGTGTCCATTTCACGTTCACCCCGTCATCTGATATGATGTCGTGCCGTCGATGAGCGAGCGTACCGTATCCCTGTTTCGCCAGAGCGAACATCCACCATCCGATTCGTCAAGGAGCTCGTGATTGTCGCGAATCGTCTTGAGGAGCGGCGACATAAGTGCCTCTCGAAGTGACGTATCGCGCACGTTGCAATCCGTGAACGGTGCTGCAGGGCAAGGCTCGAGACCGCCGTTCGGGTTGATGTGTACGAATCCGCGCCCCGAGGAGAGGCAACCGCCAAATCGCGCCTCGTCGCCCGGGAACGCGACGTAGATTGCCGGATGCGTCGCCTTTGCACGATCGATCACAGAGAGGAGACGCATGCGTTGAGAGGGGGATATCTCGAGATGCTCCGTTCCCCTGTCCATGGGGACGTACTCCACGAAGAAGAATGCCTTGACGCCCCTGTCGTGCAACGAGGATATGAACTCGGGCGTGGCCACCTGTTCGAAGTTGTGGGAGTTGACCGTAATAGAGGCGCCAAAGACCATGTTCGCCTTGTTCATCGCGTCGATCTTTTCCATGACCGAAGCGTAGACGCCCTCGCCCCTTCGCATGTCCGTCTCGCACCTGTCGCCCTCAATGCTCACGATGGGTACTACGTGGGGAAGGTCCCGGAGACGCTCCAACTTCTCATCGGAGAGGAGCATGCCGTTGGTAAAGAGGGGAAAGATCATCCTGGGATGACGCGCAACGATCTTCAAGAGATCTTTTCGTACAAGGGGCTCGCCACCTGCAAGGATGGTAAATGACATGCCGAGCTGTTCTGCCTGGAAGATGATGTCGTCGATGTCCTCACCGGAGAGCTCTTCCTGCGTGCCCCATGTATGTGCATGTGCGTAACAGCCCTTGCAGCGCAAATTACAGCGTTTGGTCACGCTGAGTATGAGCACCGGTGGGACGACGAGCCCTTCACCACCCAACTCTTCCCTGCGTTTCATGGCCTTTCTCTGGTGGCCATAGAGCTTTGAGAGGGAGTAGAGCAATCGAGGGCGCGACACGGCAATGCGCATCCCTGTCGAGAAGATCTTCCCTATCGATGCATTCATCTGCGGTACGTACGATTCAAACGCCTCTTGGCGCTCTTGGGTCATCTTTTCAATCTGAGATCCTGCCATCATGTGATTCACCATTATTCACAAACTAACGTTCGTTCGTTGAAACATGAGATACAGCATCCCTATAAAAAACTAACGTTCGTTAGTTCAAATTAGATGCACATTTATGAATCAATTCTTTTAAAGAAATTAGATATCCTGGATCAACCGTTTGCCAAGGACGACGACATCATCACGGGCATATCCCCTGTTCTCATAATACGTAATGACCTCCTCGTTTGACGTTCGCACCATGAGGTTTATCTTGGCACAGCCTCGTTCAAGCAGTTCCCGTTCGGCTCGCTCCATGAGCCGTGATGCGATGCCCCGCTGCTGGAACGCGGGCAGCACAGCAAGATAATATACCCATCCGCGATGACCGTCGTAGCCAGCCATGCACGTACCGACAAGTCGCTGTCCAACGGCAGCCACGAAAAAGAGTGACGGGTCCTCTGCCATCTTCCGTTCTATGTCGAGGCGCGGGTCGTTTTGCGGCACCGCGAGCCCGCACGTTTTCCACACGTGGACGACGTCGTCCGTATCGCTTTGCTGAAAAGTGCGAATGCATGTCGTTTCGGTCATGGGCCTACTCACTTGTTCATGAACGGTGTCTTGACGAGCTCATCATGGTTCGGTGACCGGCCAAGGCGTTCGAGCATTGCATCGCGTGCTGTGAGACGAGCAACAAAGAATCGTGCAGGCGCACAACACATCAGGATGTCCCGGAAGTCGACGAGCTCCGCGTCGACGAGGCGCATGAGCGCATCCTCGATGGCACCGACATCAGAAAAGGAGTATGGCTCCATCTTCATGAGTCGTGCTATCTCCCCGAGCGTCACCGATTCCTCGCTCTTGTAGACGAGCATCTCGAGCACGATGAGCTCGAGTGTGTCGTCATCGATGGAATCAGCATCGATGCCTGGCCATGGTGGCGGGCGAATTGGCTTGTTCGTTTCAAGGGCCATAAAATATGAAACGAAAAACTACTTTATATAATATCTCC
>DSAJ01000148.1 GCA_011372835.1 Methanomicrobia archaeon
ACACCCAGCCATCCCCGTCGAATCCCTATGGCCACTACGAGATCGTGACTGCCATACTCGATTATCTCGGGCAGTTCGAACCGTCGATGATGTTCACGCTTGGCGGGTATTCGACAGGCGGCGAGGTGGTGGAGAAGCCGCGCGTGCTCGGTGCCGTGAGCGATGCGGAGCTTGTAGGAAACTATCAGGACACGGGCATCACGTTCAGGGACGATCCCGGCGCCGCCATCGTCGGTGCGTCCGGTCTGCTGCTTGCCATGGGTAGGCAGAAGTCGCTCAACGCCATGTGCCTCCTGGGCGAGACACCTGGCTACATGTATATCGACGCCAAGGCCGCCAAGAGCGTCCTTGAGGTCCTAGCCACCATCCTTGAGATCGACATCGACATGACAGCGCTTGACGAGCGTGCAGAGGAGACGGAGAATCTCATCAACAAGATCCAAGAGATGCAGCAAAAGTCGGCGACGCAAAACACGCCCGAGTTCGGAAAGGACCTTGGCTACATAAGGTAATCTTCTTTTCTTACCTTATTTTTCACTTCTTTTCCTTCCATATACCGCAGCACGTTCTCGCTGCAGTAGCGTACCGTGCGCAGTCGCCATCCCTCGACCATCGCGGCATTGTGAGGCGTGGCGAGCACGTTTGGCAGCTCGAGGAACGGGTGTGCCTGTTCCCACCGCTCGCCCTTGTGGGGATAGTGCCACCATACGTCGAGCCCCGCGCTGAAGTCGGGGTGTGACACGAGGTGTTCATAGAGGTCGCCCTCGACGATGATCTCCCCTCTCGATACGTTGATAAGCGTTGCATCGTCTTGCATCATCGAAAGGGCCGACGCATCGATGAGCCCCCTGGTATGCAACGTGAGCGGAATCGATAGCACGATGAAGTCAAGGTCATGGAGTATGCCGTGCAACCCCCCGAGCGTGACCGTGATGTCAGCATCGCTTGTCCCCGTGCTGTTTACCGCATAGACCTCCATTTCGAACGCCCGTGCGTACCGGCCGATGCGCGCGCCTATCTCGCCATACCCAATGATGCCGATGCGTTTTCCCGCAAGCTCGGTCGCTAGGGGCGACTGTTGGGAGAAGACGCCCTTACCCACGCTTTCATGGTGTTCCTTGATGCGCTTGGAAAGCGCAAGGAGCATGGCAAACGCATGTTCGGCAACAGGTGTGGCATTGCTCACGGAGCATGACGCCACCGTTACGTGGGCGGGGATCTTGGAAAAGTCAAGGCGGTCGACGCCTGCAAATAGGTACTGCATGAACGCAAGCCGCTTCATGGACGGAAGGAGCGGGGCCACCGTGCGCCACGAACGAAAGACGAGCACCTGTGCATCGCCCAACCCCCCCTCGGGAGTCACATCGTCCAGATAGGTGGCGTTGTGTCGGGAGAACGTGTGATCGAAGATCTCGCGTTCCTCTTCACTATACGTTCCTTCAATGAGAATGTTCATCGTCGCACCCCTCTTGTCACTCGCTGTCCGCCTCGCCCATTGAAAAGCCATGCGTGCCGATGATTTCACCAAGCGTGTAGTAGACGCCCTGGGCATAGGTTATGGGATCGAGCTTGTTCGTATCCGGGCGCGCATGCATGAGCACCTCCTTGTCGATGGCGACGGAGGCCACATGTCCGATGAAGAGGTCGTGCGAGCCAAGGTGGACCGTCTTGTCAAGGTAGCATTCGATATTGACAGGGCATTCCTTGATCCGCGGTGCGCTCACCTTCGCTGACGCCTCGGGGGTGAACGAACACTCTTTGAACTTGTCGACGTCCTTGCCCGATACGCTTCCGCACAGGTCGACCTTCCTGACATCGGAGGCACGGGGAAGGTTGACGACGAAATCCTTTGTCTCCATGATAAGATTGTATGAGTATCGTGTAGGAGTGACGGCGATGCTTACCATCGGCGGGTCGAGGCATGCCGTCGATGCCCATGCGATGGTGATGATATTGGGCGACTCGAGCAAGCCGCATGATACCAGGACGGCAGGATGGGGAAAAAGTGCGGTATAGGGGGCGATATCCTTTTTCATATATCCTCTTCTCACTGGAAATTATTTAATCTTGCGTTCGGGCGATGATCGTCAAAAGGCATGAACGCATCGTATGCATCAGTTCTGGTATTTGTCAAGGCCCATCTTCTGTTCCCCCGAAAAGTAACTAAGCACGAACTCCCAGGCATGTTCGTATCCTAATGAGGATGGGTCCCTGAACGTCTGTTCTAGGCGTCCCTGCACGTTCGAGCGAAGGATCTTAGCTGCCCCGGCATCCATCTCATTGTGAAGGAGCTTGTAAAAGAGGCTGTCGCGTTCGTTGTTCTCAATGGAGGCCACGAGGCCGTAGAGGGCCTTTTTGTACCCTTCCTCATACGGTGAAGCAGGTGTGTGGCTCGCAGAGAGAATGTCGCTTGCCTTGTTCGTCTCACCCTGTTCGAGGAACCGTATGAGCTTTATCGTGTCGAGCTCAGTAATCATCGTACTCACGCTCTGTGTCCGAGAGCAGGTAGCTCGCTTCGTTCTTGGCTATCTCTGCTATCTTCCTCGAAAAAACGCCTTCCTCGACACGTTTTTCAAGCTGGTCCACGTCTATGATCTCCGGGGCCTCACCCGGCCGGCGCACGACGTCGATCTCGAGGTCGATGTATCTGATGCGCGAGGGAAAGATCTCGATGGGCGTGCAGATGTTGTGATACTCTCCCTTGATGGCGCTGTCGCGATCATAATAGGTGTGGGTAAAGTGCCACGCCCCCTCCTTCATCTCGGTGATAGCATAGTCCCCCGGCTCCTTGGGCACGTTGAGCCCGTCGTAGTGTCCGCGCGACGAGATGTAGCGTTTCAGTTTGATATAAGGGGGTGCGAACTTCTTCACCTTGGCCCCCTCGATGTAGACGGGGTGCGAAGATGGCTTTATATGCTCAAGCGTTACGTCGTCACCTATCTTCGGACCCTTCACCTGCCTGAACACTGAGGTGAACAGCTCGTCGATCCCCTCGATGTCACGTTCACCCTTGATCTTCTCGATGACGTCGACGGCAAACGAGATGTCGCGTCCTGCCGATTTGAGCATGTGATGGTACTCGATCGTAGGCACGACCTTGCCACGGATCGAGTCGAGAGACTGCTTCGTCTGTCCGCCGAAGATGATCTTCATGTGATGCTTGCCCTCCTTGATCAGGCCGGGACCCTCGAGCTCGGTGAACCGGTCCATGACATACTCTGCGTTCTTTGCAAGCTCCTGGGCCTCATGGAGCAACGTCTCCTCGCCCACGTACTCGGACGACGTCCTCCAGAGGACGCCGAAGTTCTTCGGCTTTGCGCGCTTGCCCACCTCAATGAGCCGTTCGCGCTCAGATTCGTCACGTATCTTACGCGAGATCTTCACATCGTTTTCAGGTATGATGACGCAGTATTCGCCCGAGAACGTGATCCTCGTCGTCAGTGTGGGCTTGTCGTTCATCTCCAACACCTGGACGAGCACCTCTTCCTCCCCCGTCTGTTCGGGGAGGATGCCGATGTCCTGGCCCAGGTTTATGATGGTCTCGTGATTCGTCTTGATCACGGAGCCTTTGTAGATGCCGTAAAGCTCGATGTTCGACTTGAGGATGAAGACGTCGTTGAACGTTTCCACCATGTCTCGCGCGATGCGATCGAGCGATTCCTTGTCGCCCACTATCGAGATGCCCTGCAGGTCCCGGGTATGCTTCACGTCGACGTCAGGGATGTCGTGCGTCTCGTAGGAGGGAAATCGTTCCCGTATGACATCCGACATCTGATTGATCATGTATTCCTTGTTGATGAAGAATTTTGTAAGGGCAGTAGTATATATTCCCCTAATTCGTATTGATGTCATGTGTTTCACCATATTTGTATACTTTCGTTCCCCCTCTCATCTTATATTGCAAGATGCCGTATCTTGAGAGTATATCGAGGATCTCGTCGATCCTGTTCTTTGAGAGGGAGAGATTGTTTTCGATAAAACGAGGTTCTACCCACATCACGTTCTGATCATGGAATGATCGTATCTCCTTGATTACCATGGCCTCGTCCGTTTCGAGCACCGACTCCGGATTGTTCTTGACGAGAAGCGACACCTTCCGCTCATACGTTTCCACCCGAGTGTTGAGTGAATCGACCTTCGCATCGAGCGCCTCCACGCGTTCCATCAGGTCCTCTCTCCTCTTGCCCTCGATAAACTGCCTGAACGTGATCTCCGTGAGTTCGGCCGTGACCTCCCCTATGAACAGCGATAATACGTATTCTGCGCTTACCAAGCTTCTTTTGAGGAGCGAAAGATGTTTAGAAAACGTCGTACGGTCGCGCGCCTGGAGCGACTCCTTGAGTGCCTCCAGCTTCAAGGCAGTTTGGTAGAAGAACTTGCATAGTTCTGTTGAGTCCTTCTCTATGCTCTTGTTCGAGAAGAGCACACTTGCCTTCTTTCCCACCTCCTCCACGGTGTACATGGAGTTTATGACGGTCTGATAGAGGAAGGAGAGCGTATCCGCAGTGGCAGTATTGTGCTCCATATCGTGGAGTATTTCGGTAATGTGGAGGAATTCATTTTTTACCTCGTGAACTTGTTCCTGCACCTTTTCTATTTCAGCCTTCTGTTCCTTTTCTATTTCGACCATGGCAAAGAAGTTATTTCGTTTTGTCCTTATTAATGTATGTTTCTTGTCGCTGGTCCTTGCGCGTGGGATGACAGCATGCATCACGGTCACGCCAATCAATCTACAATGACGACACAGTTATCAGGCTGCCGCCCCGAGACCCATAAAAATGAAATGTGCCAGATGGGCCGTTCTGTCTTACCCGGCCGAATGTGATGTAGGCAGTGCATGCCGTGCTAGGCGGGGTGCATGTGCACACCCACAGATACAAGGGCCTTAAAGTACATAGACGAGATTTTTTATATGTTCATTATCATACGACTAGCAACGCAGGTGATACGATGGTCAGTGAAGAGGTCAGGTCAACTATTTGTGAATATTATGATAACGGCATGCATATCAACGAGATAGCGGCACGTCTCCTCCTCGACGTATCGACCGTTCGAGACGTCGTCGAGGAATACGAGTCGCAACACAAGAAGGGAAAGGAGAAGGATGAGCGGTATTCTTTTGTTTTGGAACAGCTGCAGCAGGGTGTTCGAACACTTCATGAGCACAACGAGGCGCTCTTTTCCCAGGGTCTCTATGACGAGTACTTCATGGGGTATGAAGAGATGCTCGCATCGCTTGAACTCTACCTTGCTGCGCTTGATCAGCGCGAATCCGAGTCCGGGAACGATAAGTAAGAAATATATAAATATTATAACGAAGACGTATATGAAAAGAAGGTAGTCGCATGGCTCTTGAGATACTGGGACTTGGTCTAACCGCACTCCTGGCGGCGGTCGTTATATTCTTTGTCGTAATGGCGTTTTTCATCTGGGTCGGCGCAAAGTTCGCCGCCATCAAGAATGCGTCGTTTGGCAATGCGTTCGTCTCGGCCATAGGCATCACCATACTCACCATCGTGCTTGGGGCCGTGCTCGCATTGCTCAATATCACCAGCGGCGGTCTCGTGGGGCCCCTTATAAGCGTCCTCGTCACCGTATGGGTGATCAAGTCAGTCTTCGACACCAACTGGGGCCGTGCCTTCATCGCATGGATCTTCTCAATCATCGGTGCCTTCATCGTTGGCATCAT
>DSAJ01000047.1 GCA_011372835.1 Methanomicrobia archaeon
AAAAAGGTTTCGGTAACGGAGAGAGGGGATGCAATTACGTCCATATACGGCACGAACCATGGTTTATGACCGTGGAAGGATGGCACATAAGACAATGCAGTATATCACGGAAGAAAAATAAGACAAGTTGGGGGAAATACGAAATAGAAGTTGATGAATGACACTACTATTATCTGGGGGTAGACGTATCGCGCCACGAGAACGAACGCGATAGCCACGAGAAAAACAACGCAACGACACCAAGCGCAAGGAGATACCCACCTATGACATCGGAGAGATAATGAACAGATAGATACGTCCGGGAGAAGCCCATGGCAAGCGATACGAAGGTGGCAAAAAGGAAGGCCGCTACCTTCGAAATACGGCCCCACCTGTAGAGGGCGTAGGCAAGGCCAATATAAAACACTGTCGTTAGGACGACGTGCCCACTGGGATATGAATACCCGTTCACATGCAACAGACCGTCTGGAGGGCGAGGGACCCTGAACGCATACTTCATGGCATTGACGGCAAGGCTTGCAGTGACTAGCATGGAGAAGAACGTCACGATAGATTCCTTCATACGGGACTTCCACATATGTACGAAAAGGATCAACGAAACGCTGTATACGAAGGCGGTCGACCCGATGAGGGATATGAGATTCATGACATCGGTAAGAGGAGCTGAAACGATGGACGCCATAACATCACGCCACGCACTATCAACTGTCTCGATACCCTCGACACCACAATAGACAAGAAGTGAGAAGACACAAAAGATGCCAAATAGTGGAATCGCATACCACGTACAGATGCCGGGCCCATGCAGGTCCATACATAGACAACGGTGGCAAGAATAAAAAAATATTCCATGCGTAAACGTATAATATAATTTTAAATAAGTGAAACTATAAGATATCTATCACCATGAGCACGCACGCGAAGGAAACCGTAAAGCGACAGTTTAAACGATTTACCTCAAACAATCTAAACATCGTTCTTCTTGCAATAGCCGTGTTCGTACCCATAATATATGAGGGTCTGAGATTCCTGCCAGTGGAGGAAACGATGAACCCACACACGTTTCCTGCCACATTCACGATAGTGCTGCAAGACCTTCTTGGAACAGAGGGCCCAATTGCACAGTTCGCCGCGTATTACTACGTGGTCCCACACCTCATGATAACCGCCCTGTTGGG
This sequence comes from Methanomicrobia archaeon, assembly GCA_011372835.1. Classification (GTDB taxonomy): domain Archaea; phylum Methanobacteriota_B; class Thermococci; order Methanofastidiosales; family NM3; genus NM3. The sequence goes on from DSAJ01000047.1 coordinate 1,179, forward strand.
GCCACTGTTCTTCTTCTCAAAGAACCGGCCGCCATGGGTCTACATGTCAGTGGGCATCATCATCTTCATCATCGACAGCATCATATACATCATATATCCGGTGGCACCGCCAATACGCGTGGAGGGACCTGAGGTAGTCCCCATTCGCATCGAGTACTTTCCTTGGTCTGAAAAGACAATAACGGCTCACTATTCTGCAATACCGTCGGGACACATATTCATATCATCGATAGGGGTGCTGATATCGATCATAGAGCGATGGAAGAAGATGGCAGCCCTCTATGTTGCTAATACCATCATCATGACGATCGTCATCGTCTATACGGGAGACCATTATCTCATCGATGCGATACTCAGTGTGATATTCGTGGTCGCCATATACAAGCTAGTATGGTATATTGCGAAAAAGAAAGGGTTCACTGATCATTCTTCTCTTTACGAAGGCGCCTGACCTCGTCGGCCAGTAGCTTGAGCGTCTTCGACTTCGAGTACTTCTTTGTGACGGTGAGGCGGCCGTCGAGAGGAGAGTCAGTGTTTGCCCGATCCTTGGGATATTTTTTCTCAGACTCCCGCTGTGACTGCAGACCGATATTGTGGGCTGCCTTCGAGAGCTCCTTGAGCTGGGGTCCCTTGAGGGAGACACCCTTGGCTAGTTTGCGGCCCTCGGAACGCGAACGCGCTGCATCGATATTAGCAAGCCATATAACCATGTCGTCGCCGTGGCCCATTGTATCACCTCGTGACCTTTATTTCCTTGAGTTCTTCGAGCATCTTGGCGTACTTCGGTTTCGAGAAGTGGTCGCGGGCGGGCGCTAGAAGGTCGACGAGACGCTCGGCAACGGCGGTCTTAAGGTCGAGTGGGTGGAGATCCCCCTGTGCGAACGCTGTCTCGAGTGAACTGTAATCATATAATGTGATATCGCCGCCAAACTTCTTCGGGCGGTGTACGACGAATTCGGCCTCGCCGTCCCTGAAGAGGATTGTCTTTGCCCAGTCAAGCACAGGATTGAAGTCCGTGTTCTGGGCAGGGCAAAACGCCTGCTTGAGCTTGTCGTGTATCTCCTCGGGAGAATCATGAATGAAGACCGCGGACTTTGGTATCGATTTGCTCATCTTCATCTGCGACCAAAGCTCACGAAGCTTCTCCTTCTCGACGGGCCATACAGGTGGTTGATTGAGGCCGAGGAGAAGACGATGGTGCACCGCTACGGGTTTCTCCCGCACCAGCTTTGGGGCTACCTCGCGGGCGATGACATGCGCCTTGCGCTGGTCCATGCCCGAATGCACCAACGAGAGGTCTTGTTCGAATATGTCTGCCACCTGCATAGGGGGGTAGATGAGCTGAGCGAAGTTGACGTCCTCCGCCTGCTGCCTGCCCATGATGGTGATCGACTTTCGAACCCGGGCGAGGGTAAGATTCTTCGAGATGTTGATGACGTTTGTCCAGTAGCTCTCACTATCACGGTAGAGCTCGGAGCCCATCACGAATCGCACCTTATCGGGATCTCCGCCCATGGCGGCGATCGACACGGCAAGTCCCTCCTTGAAATAGCCGACGGCGACCCGCTGTATGGTCTCCATATCCCCTCCAAACTTGTTGTTGATCCATGCATGCCAGTCGGCCAAGAATACGCTGCAATCGATGCCCGCCTTCTGGAAGTCGGCGATCTTTGCACCCGTCATGAGCCCCGTCCCTAAGTGGATGAGCCCCGAGATCTCGAATCCAATGTAGTGGCGTATGTGCCTGCCCTCGTCAAAGAAGGTCTTGAGGTCGGCTGTAGTAAGCACTTCTTCCGTAGGGGGTCGCTTAACCATCGCAATCTTTTCTGTCGTGTCCATGCTACCACTTCTTGATCGCTCTCGTGATGAGGTCCTCAACACAGATAGTCGAGAACGGATTATATATGGTGTTAGATGTCGCAATGTTGATATCGTACTTGGAGAGCCTGTCTATCGCATTTCCTGAGAAGATGCCATGGACGACGACGACGTGAATGGAGTCGGGGCGCTTCTCCCGGGTAAGCTTCACGGCGTTCTCGATGGTCTTGCCCGTGGAGACGATATCATCGACGATGACCACTTGCCTGCCTGTGAGGTTGGGCAATGGGCCCTTCGTCCTCACCTCACCGGTGTTGATGTCGCGCGTCTTGTCGAGGACCGTGTACTCGGCATCGAGCTTGTGAGAGATGGCGTCTGCCCACTTCTCGCTTTCCGTGTCGGGGCCGACGACATAGGGGTTATCGAGATTGAGCCTGCGAACGTAGGAAACGATGGCATCGACAACGCTGATATTGACAACACGCATGCCCTTGGTAATATCCATTATCTCCGATAGGCGCGTAATATGCGCCATGAGCGTATACATCCTGGAGACGCCACTTTGTGCAAAGAATTCCAAGACATATTGTAATGAGAATGGTTCACCGAGACGAAACACTTTGTCCTGGCGAGCATAGGGCATGTAGGGCATGATGATCTCGATACGTTTTATGCCCATGTCCTCGAGCGTCTTTGCCATGAGATAGAACTCGATGAGATACCTATTGGGGTCAAACGTTCTGTAATCGGCACGATTGAACAGGTAGACTCGGTCGTAATCCTCTACGTTCGTGATCCGGGGACATACCTCCCCGTCAGGGAACATACGCATTTCAAGAGGTACATATGGTATTTCCAAATCTTTTGCCAACTTTTCCAATATATCAGAAGATGGACCCATTATAGCTCTCATTATGAAAGAAGAAGATTAGCAAATTTAAAAAGATTGCTATGCTGAAAGAAAAAAGCAGACCAAATCCTGAATTGTGGCCCATGCAAGGAGGATTGGCGCCCGTGCCCCCATCATACGAGCTTCAAATGACCAGTGATCTCATCAACCTTTTCTTCGGGGCCAGGGCCTATGCCTGCTACAGTGAGTGTCCCTGCCGGTATCTCGGTATGGCCTGCATCGCGCACAAGGGTAGCGGGAAGCTTAGCTGAGAGGGCAGCATTGTAGGTGGCTAGCAGCTCCTCGGTGGTATCCACGTAGACGACGACCTTCTTCTGACCCTCGCCTATCCATCTGCGATACCACTCGGGGTGACTCGAGCGTGACCTCGTAGCACACATCACTGCAGCATGTGCGACCTGTGCAGCCATCTTGCCCTTTGAGAGCCTAAGGTCTCGGCGCACGGCAACGACGAGCTTGAAGTCGAAGTTCACTCCTCCTCACCTAGATAAATATACTTACCCAATCTGCGCGAATAGCCGCTCCATGCAGTGAACGTGTCCTGCGAAAGCTCTTTCATGACCTTGAGGAACTCGCTGGTCTGCGAATCGAGCAGGTCTGCATGAGCCAGCACTGACGCTTCGGGGATCATCGGTTCAACAGGTGCCCCCCACTCCCGATGACCGTGATGAGAAAGGATGATGTGAAGGAGGCGCCGCGAGAGCTCACGTGGGAAGCCGTCAATCGCATCGATGGATACCTTGATCCATTCGTAGCTAAGCACGACGTGGTCGAAAAGGCCGCCCTCCGGCGTGATGTCGATGAGGACGCCGACATCATAGCTTTTGAGCTTGCCCACATCGTGGAGCAGTGCTCCGACAAGGAGGAGCTCCTTGTCAAGCGAGGGATAGAGCTTTGCCATCGTTCTGCAAATGAACGTCACTGAATGCGTGTGTTCGATCAATCCGCCCAGGTAGTTATGATGGTGCGACTTGGCCCCAGGGGCCTGTTTGAACGCTTCCTGGAATGCGGGGTCGTCGAAATATGAGAGCAAGAGCGCTCGAAGGTGTTCATTTGAAAACGATGAGCAGATGGTGTGAAGCTGCGCATAGAGCGCATCGACATCTGCAGGCGTGCTCTCGATGAAATGCTTGATATCGTAAGATTCCTCGCGTGAGATGCCCTTTCGCGTAAAGAGGAGCTGGAGTCGTCCGCTGTAGGACGAGATGTCGCCCCGAACGCGCACGACATCACCGACCTCAAAAAGCTCCGCCGTCTCGATAGCCTCGTCCCAGCACTTGCCCCATATGTCGCCGGTGCGATCCTTGAACTTGACCTGCAGGTAGCGACCTGGTTTGGTCTTGAAGTCGAGAAGCTCCTTTTCGGCGACCACGAAGTACGAGTCGATGGCCATGCCCTCCCGTAACTGTGACACATAGACCTTCGATTCCATGGCCAAGGATTGTATGATATCTTTATAAATGCTCGTGAATGCTCACAATGTGATACCGAGCACGAGCGGGCGTGCGAGATGGCGTCGCGCTATGACGGGCACCTCGTAATAGCCGGTGCCGATATCACGCGGTACAGGCCGATTCGAGACATCCTGGGGGGCGATGCGGCGGCCGCACTTCTTGCAGCGATATCCCTTGTTCGCACCCACTGACCGCATCCTCGCCCCGCAGCAGGCCGGCACCTCGTTTTTAACTATCGTGGCAAGTTCCACGACGCGCACCTTCTCAAGGTTGATGGTGCGACCGTAGTCCGTGTCCTTGACGCCGCCCACACC
>DSAJ01000137.1 GCA_011372835.1 Methanomicrobia archaeon
ATAAAATATAGCTATTTTTTCCAAAGGAGGCTAGGACATGACAGAAGAAAATGTTGTATATGTTGGCAACAAACCACCTATGAGCTACGTGCTTGCAGTGACGACGCAATTTAACAATGGAGCAAATGAAGTGGTGCTCAAGGCGAGAGGGAAAGCAATTTCACGTGCTGTCGATGTGGCAGAGATCGTCAGGAACCGCTTTATACCAGAAGCGCTGGTGGACGCTATAACAACAGGTACCGAAGAGCTTCCCCGAAAAGAGGGTGGAACGACAAATACTTCAACAATAGAAATCGTATTGAAGAAGTAACCCGACTACGAGGGTTCTTTACTATGAAATCCCCAATTTGTGACATTTGCTTAAAATCTGGCATATTGTGCCCTGGATGCCAGGAAAAAGTGACCAAGGGTGAGATATCCGAGCTTGAGGTAGATATATCTCTGAAGCTCTACAACCTGCTTCAGAAGTACAAGATGCCCCAGGAACTCACCTTTCACAAGGCGATCGAGACCGACGATACGGTGGTACTCGTCGTCGGCGAGAACCAGATCGGTACCATCGTGGGGAAAGGGGGCAAGGTAGTAAAGAGCCTGCAAAAGGACCTCGAAAAGAAGATACGGGTCATCGAAAATACTGACGACATCAAAAAAATAGCACAGGACCTCATACACCCTGCCCGGATCGCGGGCGTAAACATACTGTACCTGCCCGGAGGGGGGAAGAAAAAGAAGTTACGTATTCCAGTAGAGGATGAGAAAAAGCTTCCCATCGACACAAGCATCGTCGAGGACATCATTCTACGTATGGCGGGAGAATCTGTGGACGTCGTCATAGAGTGAAAACACTGAGGGAACATCATGGACTCTATCAAAGGATGGGTACACGAAGTGAGAGACATAGGTGGCATCAAGTTTGTCATCGTCCGAAACAGGAATGGATTATATCAAATAACACTTCCAAAGAAAAAGGTGTCAGAGGATATCTTCTCCTTTGTCGACACGCTTTCGAGGGAGGACGTCATCGAGGTGAGTGGAACGTTCCAGGAGGCCCGGTCGCGCGACTTTGCGACTGAGCTCATACCCGAGGACATACACATCATTAACAAATCGGCGACACCCCTGCCCCTCGACCCAAGCGAGAAGGTGCACGCCGAGCTCGACACGCGCCTCGATAACAGATTCCTCGATATACGACGCCCCGCCATTCAGGCGATCTTCAAGGTTCGACATGCGCTCATCAAGCATGCTCGCGATTATCTGGATTCACAAGGATTTCTTGAAATACACACGTCAAAGATCATCTCCACCGCATCAGAGGGTGGCACGGAGCTCTTTCCCGTGAAGTACTTCGAGAAACAGGCTTACCTGACCCAGTCGCCACAGCTCTACAAGCAGATGGCGATGGCAGGCGGATTCGATCGAACGTATGAGATCGCATGGTACTTCAGGGCTGAGGACCACAACACGACGCGCCACCTGAACGAAGCGACAGCCATCGACATAGAGATGTCGTTTATTGAGAGCGAGGAGGACATCATGCAGGTGCTCGAGCAGCTCATCCATCACGCGATAAAGGGAGTCGTCAATGACTGCCAGGACGAGCTGGAGACGCTTGGCGTAGAGATGAAGGTACCGTCCGTGCCGTTCAAGCGCATGTCATACGATGAGGCCATCGAACTCCTTCAGGGAAGGGGTATGGCCATCACGTGGGGCGAGGACCTCGGTACCGAGAGCGAACGGATCATCGGGGAGGAGATGGCCGCTCAGGGGCACGAGTACTACTTCATCAAACGCTATCCCCGCAACAAGGTGTTCTACATACAGCCCGAAGGGAAGTACTGCAGGGGATTTGACCTTGACTGCAAGGGGCTGGAACTCACCTCTGGCGGGCAGCGCTGCCACGAGTACGACACGATCGTCGAACGGATCGAGGAGTTTGGCATGAACCCCGACAACTTCGAGGACTACCTCAAGATCTTCAAGTACGGCATGCCGACACACGGCGGGTTCGGATTCGGTCTCGAGCGCTGGCTCATGATGATACTTGACCTCAAGAACGTGAGGGAATGCATACTGTTCCCGCGCGATAGGCATCGTACGACACCATGAACGCCCCGTTCTTGGAAAACTATATAATATATCCCTTTCTTTCTTATTATATATGCAGATAGCCGTGATAGGGTCGGCCATCGAGGACGACCCGGGCATCCTGTCGATGGCCCATGACCTCGGGGCCGCGCTGGCACAAAAGAGCCACATCATCATTTGTGGCGGCATGGGCGGCATCATGGAAGCGGTGTCGCACGGGGCCCACGAGGCAGACGGGACCGCAGTAGGGGTACTGCCATCAAACGAGCGCCACACAGGGAACAGATTCCTTACCGCAGAGGTGGTCACGGGGTTGCACGAGATGAGAAATGCTGTCGTTGTTGCCAGCGGGGATATCGTCATCGCGTTCCCGGGCGCATTTGGAACGCTTTCTGAACTAGCGTTTGCAATGAAGTACGACAAACCGATCGTTGTCGTGCAGCCGGAGCACTTCTACCTCGACTTCACGCTCATTCCGTATGCACGACTCACCTTTGCATGGAACCTAATGGACATCATCAACTCAATCGAGGAATATGATGATCTTTGACAAGATATTTGGGAAAAAGGATGAAAAGAAAAACGAACGGCCGATGCATGTGGATGAGCTTGATCAATTTATCACTGAACGAACAGATGTGCTCAACACACGGGTCGAGGAGGGGACAAGCCGACCGCTTGGCCTTATAGAGAACTCATTTTCTAACATAGAGGACACCATCGAAGATCTCAGATCGAAGGAACTCGAAGAAGAGGTCGTGAAACGGCTTGAAAACATCACTCTCACCTCTCAGAAGAAGTTCTGCCAGAGCATGGACAAGGCCTTGGAGAAACGTAAGGCAACGACATCGATTGCGACGTATCCTGCGCTCGAGGAGTATATCGAGACGACACGGTCCGTTCTACAGTCGATGGACAAGATACGCGCCACACACGGAAGATATCTTGGCATTGCTTTTGAATCGAGCATGAAGGAGCTGGGAAAGGAGATCAAGGTGGTAGCTGACGCGCTTGGGCTCCTCTCCAACATCGCGACTGACATCAATGATGAATGGACGTCACTTCGAGAACTCAGGGAACTACACGATGAGTACCGCTCGCTTGACGAGGAGGCGCTGCAAAAACGCATTGCATCGCTTGACGGGGAGGCAAAAAGCATTGCTAACGAGCTGTCAGTGGTAAAGGAAAACATTGAGCATTATAAACAGTCGGATGAGCACAAAACATACCTAGAGCTTCAAAGAAGGGAACGTGAAGCTGAAACGGAAGTGGATGAACTCAACAATCGCATATATGGATACATTGCCCCGCTCAAGCGAGACCTGAAAAAGCTCAAGAAGGCTGCCGACAATGAGAAGTGCAGAATGACCTCGGATGTTTATCACAAGATAGAAGAGACACTCGAGACACCCATAAAAAGCCTTGCGGGGGAACCTGACGGACTCGCCGAGACGAAACGAATGGTCGAACAGCTCCGCGACGCTCTGGTGGACGGCACCCTCCAGGAAAAGGATGCCAAGCGCCAAAAGACGTTCGATGAATGTTCGGCCATCATCAACGGCGCGCTCGATGACATCGTACGGTCGTATGCCGATGCACTTGCGCGTTTCGAAAAGCTCAACGCGCACGTAAGGAACTATTCGCTTCACGAACTCGAAGAACTTCGTCACAAGAAGGAACAGCTCGAATCACAACGTCAGCGGATTGAAGAACGCATAAAGAGAGAAAAACACGCAAAGTCATCATCACAAGAACGAAAACAGGAGTTACAGTCGGAATTGCAGGATACTATCAATCATATCGACCCCAATGCATCGTTAGATTTTTAATCATTAGCATCATATGTAAAACAACCAAGTTTCATCTATGGAGGAATCATATTGGCACTTTTTGGTGATAAGAAGTCTGATAAGCTCAAAAACAAGCTTTCAAAACTTGAACGTGAGAATGAGGACCTAAAGGAACAGCTGGCAGAATACGAGAAGGTGTTTGGCAACTTCGAAGACATGAAGAAAGTCACCGACAGGGTGCGCGAAGAGAACAAGCGCCTGCTTGAAAAGCTGGAGGAGAACGTGGAGGTCAAGAGCAAGATGCAAAAGCGTATCGATGAGCTTACACAGGCGCTCAACGCGAAAAAGGAGGACTTCCAGCTCAACATCAGCGCGATGGAGTCCAAGGACGACAACATCGTTGTGGGGAACAACGTGGAGTTCACCGGCGGACTCTCGACGCCAAAGAACATCACCACGGGCGACAACGTGGTCATCCAGGGCGACGTCAACTGCAATGAGAAGGTCTCCCTTGGCAACTACAACAGGGTCGTCGGCAACGTGGCAGGTAACGCTGGTGTGCTGGTAGGCAACGGATGCCAGCTCGAGAAGAACATCGTCTCACAGGGGCCCGTGAGCATTGGAGAGGATTGCAGGGTATCAATTGTGTCGACCGATGCTGACGTACAGGTCGGCAAGAACACTGAAGTGAAAAAGATTACCTCTGGCGCAAACGTTTACCTCAAGGAAGGTGTTCACATCCTTGACGGCATCGAGTATAAGGGTTCCATAAACATCGAAAAGGATGTTACCATCGCAGGTGAGATAAAGACCCGTCAATGATCTTTGTAAATAATACCAAAAGGAGCATGATGGTGGGGCTTAGCCCGATTCTGATACAATTGCTCCCTCTTTTTATTTCTGCATCACCAGGCTATACCTCAAAGACATCGATCACGCCCGTATCGTCGAAGATATGAAACGTGATCATGCGATCATCCTCGTAGGCGAGCTCGAACTCCGTGTTGTCGCGAACGTGGCAGTAAAAGGGATAGATATACTGTATATCGCCCTTGTAGATGCGAAACGTGTCATGGTTCGTCCTGATGACGAAGTCCTCGTCCTCCGGTAGGTACCGTATCCTGACCACATCATCAGGATCCACGGACGATATGCCCGGAGCGTACTTCTCAAGACGCGCGAGATTCGTGCCGTGCATGAGGTCCGAGTAGAGCATCTTGCATATGGCGACGTTGCGGTAATAGTTCTCAGGCCGTTTATCCTCGCGTATGAGCCGATAGCGCCGCCTGTGCTCAAACGTATCGTCTTCGGGGACGTACTGCTCGATGGTCCTCCCTTCAGGCGTATGGGTCTTGATGTGCTCTATGATCTCGGAGATATCACCAAGGATGACGGTATGCTGTGGCTGCGCCATACGATAACGTAGCGCTTTAATTAAAAATAGTTTTGGTTCGATTGGCGAGGCATATGAGGATGTAATGTGTAAGCACTGTCAAAATCTATACGGGCTATCAATTCAAGCGTTTGCACACAAAGTCGTATCATTACATGTGCATTCGCTCGCGGTGCCACGTGGCATGCGCACCGGATGCACGCTCACATCCTCTATTCCCTCAGCAAGCGCATCGGGGAATGCTTTTTTTATAATGTTTTATGCGGCGTTCACGTCAGCGTTGACAACGCTGCCG
>DSAJ01000166.1 GCA_011372835.1 Methanomicrobia archaeon
ATATGGTACAAGACATCATTTCTATACGCGATTTGGAAAAGGCCGACATTGAGACCACCCTTCTGATAGCGGCCGATATGGAACGTTTTACCGAGAAAGGCACGACGATGGCACAGGGGAAGATCCTCTCAACACTGTTTTTCGAACCGTCGACCAGGACGATGATGTCGTTCCAGTCCGCGATGAATCGCCTCGGAGGCAAGGTGATAGGGTTTTCGGACATCAAATCGATATCGGTCCAGAAGGGCGAGACGCTCTCTGACACCGTGCGCATGATGGAGCAGTACAGCGACATCATCGTAATACGCCATCCGCTCGAGGGCTCTGCCCGCCTGGCCGCCGAGGTGGCGGGCGTACCCGTGATCAATGCTGGCGACGGCGCCAATCAACACCCGACACAGACGCTGCTTGACCTCTACACGATCAAGAAGGAGTTTGACACCATCGACGGGCTCACCATCGCGCTCATGGGCGACCTCAAGTACGGACGGACGGTACACTCGCTTGCCTATGCGCTCTCCCTCTACGATGTCGAGCTCGTGTTCGTCTCGCCGCGCGAACTCCGCATGCCACACGAGGTGACTGAACACCTCGAGGAGATAAAGACGCCGTATCGGGAAGTCGTCAATCTCGAGGACATCCCGAAAGTCGACCTCGTCTATGCTACAAGGATACAAAAGGAGCGATTCGCAGACCCGAACGAGTACGAGCGCACCAAGGACGCCTACCGCATCGACAAATCATCGATAAGCCTGCTTGGCGATGCGCGTATCATGCACCCGCTGCCGCGCGTGTCCGAGATCGCTCCCGAGATCGACAAGACGCCAAACGCGCTCTACTTCGAACAGGCGGGCAACGGCATCCCCGTTCGCATGGCGCTCCTCTCCATGCTCATGGGGGTGAACAGATGACCAAGAAAAAGCTCAAGGTCAGCGCGATCAGGAATGGCACGGTGATAGACCACATCCGTCCCGGAAAGGCGTTTAGCGTGGTAAAGATCCTTCATCTCGACGAGACCGACGAGACGGTGACCATCACTTCACGCGTCGCGAGCAAGGTCTCTGGCACAAAGGACATCGTGAAGATCGAGGACAGGGAACTCCTGACCGAGGAGGTCTCCTCCATCGCGCTCATATCGCCCGAGGCGACCGTCAATATTATTAAAGAGTATGAGGTTATCGATAAGAGGAACGTGCGGCTTCCCGACACGATCGAGAACATCCTTCCCTGCTCGAATCCTGTTTGCATTACGAATCACGAACACGTTGACACCGTCTTCAGGGTCGAACGTTCCCGACCGATCGTGCTGCGGTGCCATTACTGTGAACGGACCATGCAGGAAAAAGATGTGGTGAAGGTGCTTGGATGATACGCAAAAGTGTAGCAGCAGGGGGATTCTACCCCTATGACCCCACGCTCCTGAAGCGTGAACTAACTTCGTTTTTCGAGATTAACGGATCGCAGGACATAAGCGTCAATCGAAGCGACGACATCGTGTGCGGCGTCTGCCCACATGCGGGATATACCTATTCGGGCAAGACCGCCTCGAGGTTCTACAAGGAGCTTGCAGATGCGATGCCGAACAGATTCATCCTTGTCGGCCCCAATCACTACGGCCTCGGACCAAAGGTCGCGGTGATGGACGAGGGATCATGGGAAACGCCGCTCGGTCAGATGCCGGTCGACACCGAACTCGCCTCGGCCATCCTTGACGAGTCGGACTACCTCTCACCAGACGAACGCGCACACCGACAAGAACACTCCATCGAGGTGCAGCTCCCGTTCCTTCAGTACCTGCGAGACGATATCTCGTTCGTCCCCATATCGATGAACACGCAGGATCTTGACTCAGCAATAGAGGTTGCCCAGGCGATAAAGAACAGCGTCGAGGGCAACGTTGGCGTCATAGCCTCAAGCGACCTGGTCCACTACGGCGCATCGTTTGGATACAAGCCCGTTCGCGGAAGCGACAGCGAGATACTCGAATGGATCGAGCGAAACGACCGGCAGGTGCTCACCATGATCGTCGAGAAGGACGTCGACGGACTCTACGACTTCATATCGGGCCTCAACTACACGATGTGCGGATACGGCCCTTCGGCCGTTACGATGATCCTGGCCTCAAACTTCGGTCTCGACGGCACGGTGCTCGACTATACGAACTCGTACTCGCACTCGAAAAACACCGATCTCGTGGTCGGTTACGGCTCTGTCATCTTCAGGTAACGCCCTCTCCCAACGGGGGGATTCAGCATGCCCTTCGTTTGGTGGAAAAATCTTTTCAAAACTATTTTAATTTTCTAATTTTTTTTCATTTTTTCATAAAGATTAAATAAATTTTTGAACGATAAAATAAAGAATAATATACCCCTAAAATCACGAAATAAAAAGATTTATATGTGTTATTTGCACATCAATTGTAAGGGGGTGGTAGCGTGTCAACGACCACGTTCGAGATCAATCCGGCGACCCGAATAGAGGGTCACGCGAAGATCGTCCTTGAGACGAATGAAGAGGATATCATAGAAAACGCTTACTTCATGTCCACCAGCATGGTGCGTGGATTCGAATACCTCGTGAGAGGGAGGCACTATAACTTTGCAACATTGGTGACGCAGCGCATCTGCGGCATCTGTCCCATTCCGCACGGGCTTGCATCGGCAGAGGCGATCGAGGATGCCATGGGCGTCACGCCGCCTCGAAACGCCATGATACTTCGCGAGCTTCTCCTGCTGGCAAACAAGATACAAAGCCACGCTCTGCATCAATACCTCATCCTTCCCGACCTTCCGGTCGACGACGCGGTGCGTGTGGAGATGACCGAAAGGATACAGGAGATACGCAGGCTCAGCCAGAAGATCGTCGATACGGTCGGAGGCGAGGCGATCCACCCCTCGAACATCGAGGTCGGCGGCATGCGGGCGCCGATCACCGCCTATGCGGCGGCCATGCTCTACCGGGTGCTTCGCAAGTGCGAACGTCTCGTGAAGATACAACGCGACGACATGATAGCGCTCCTCGAAAAGATGTCAGAGGAGTCAGAGCATCCCATGGGTCGGTATCGAGAGGCGATGCTTGCCACGGACATGACGTATGGCAACAGGGAACGATTCGACCTGTCAGCGATCACCGAGATCACTCCGTACCGATTCTATCAGGAGCATGAACCCGGAAAGGAGACCCACATCATGATCCCGCTCTACTACGGCGAGACCGTCGAGGTGGGCCCTCGTGCGCGATTCTCCCACTTCAAGGGATTTCGTGGCGAGACGCCCATCGACATCAACATCGCCCGGGCGCGTGAGATGATGATCATGGTCTATCGTGCCGTGGAGATACTCGATGACCTATCTCCCACTGCGCCGACCAGAGCAGACATCGTCGTGAAGAAGGGCAGCGGCATCGGCGTCGTCGAGGCACCGCGCGGAACGAACGCGCACATGGTCTCGGTCGATGACAGCGGCACCATCACCGCGTACAACATGATCGTCCCCACGACCTGGAACATGCCCACCGTTGAGCGGGCGCTTCGCGGCAATCACCATTCGCTGGCCGAGTTCATCGTCAGGTCGTACGACCCGTGCGTCGAGTGTGCCACGCACTGTATCGAGGTGCGCGACCTTGATGGCAACGTCACGGAAAGGAGGATGATGTAGATGACAGCAACTGTCATCGTGGGCTGCGGCAATCTGCTACGGGGCGACGACGGATTCGGCTGCCTTGTGGCGCAGCGGCTTACTCCCATGCTCTCTCCAAGACGCGACATCGAGATCGTCGATGCGGGAAGCGCCGCCGGACCGTATATCAATCTTCTCTCAAGCGAGAACGACCCTCCATCGCTCATCGTGATCGACGCAGGCATGTTCGGTGCGCGGCGTGGCGAGCTCCGCCTCTTCACACCAGGCGAAATGGGTGCCGATACGGGCGGACACTCGCTGCACGGCTGGCCCCTTCAGTCAGAGATCACGCGCTATCCCGGTGCCGCAAAGGCCCTTCTCTGCCAGGTTGACAACGATGGAACGAATGGCATGAGCCTGGATGTCAGCTCCGAGGTGCGCGATGCCGTAGCGCATGCGTGCACGATGGTGTGCCAGATGCCGGAGGTGCGCACATGAGCAAGCCTATCGTCGTGTGGGTGGAACTTGCCGCCTGCAGCGGCTGCAGCGTCTCGTTCTTGGACAATCATGACTCGGTCGGCCGCATACTCGAGGCCATCGACCTCAAGTACGACACGCTCATAACCGACGGACGCGACATACCCGACCACATCGACCTTGCCATCGTCGAGGGCGGGGTCGCCATCACCGACAAGCAAATAGAGCTCGTGCGCTGCATCCGAAGGCGCTCGGACGTCGTCGTGGCCATGGGCGCGTGCGCCGAGACGGGGGGCGTGCTCAACTACGCCGAGGGCAATCAGATGCCGATGCCCGAGCTTGACGCCTATCTTCCCCTGCACGACCTGATCGAGGTCGACTACGTGCTGCCCGGATGCCCACCGGCGCCAGAGGGCATCGCCAAGTTCTTCGAGGCGTATCTCGACAAGGACTGGGCATACCTTGCACCATACAACACCATCAAGGGAAAAAGCGAGGGCAAGATACGCGACATCGTGAAGATGGGGCTTTGCGTTTCCTGCGGACTGTGCGGCGCGACGTGCCCGACAAACGCCATACGATTCGTCGAGGGCAAGCCGGTGATACGCGACGAGCGCTGCATCATCTGCGGCGAATGCTACTTCCAATGCCCTCGTTCGTTCCTGCGGCTCGAAGAGCGCGACCCTGGCACGCCCAACGGGTCGGTGGGTCCCTATCTCGAGGCATACCAGATGCGCACAACCAGCTCAACGCTTCGCCGCGCCGCACAGTCGGGCGGCATCGTCACCGCACTGTTCACCTATGCGCTTGACAACAATCTCATCGACGGCGTCATCGCCGCCAAGAAGAGCGATGAGAGCGTATGGATGGGCGATCCCTACATCGCAACGACGCCAGAGGAGCTCCTTGCCACAACGGGCACGAAGTATTCGGTCTGTCCGACGCTCAACTACCTGCGCGACGCGGTGACGACCCACGGCCTGGGGAAGCTTGGCATCGTCGGATTGCCGTGCCAGCACGAGGCGCTCAAGAAGCTCGATGACTACCCGCTCGGACTTCGGCACATATCCAATAAGATCGCGCTCAAGGTCGGCCTCTTCTGCACATCGAACTTCAGGTACAATGCCATGACGAAGATGGTGGAGGAGGTGGGCGGCGTTCGCCCCGAGGACATACGCAAGATCGACATCGGCGCGGGAAGCTTCAATATAAGCGCCCTCACGGGAGAACTCATCAAGATCCCCCTTGACGTAGTGCACAACTACGAGCAGGAGTCGTGCAAGATCTGCCCCGACTTCACATCGGAGCATGCCGACATCTCGGTGGGCTCCATCGGCGCCGATGAGCATTGGTCGACCGTCTTCGTGCGCACGCAGCGGGGTAAGGA